>CADCOP010000150.1 GCA_902803065.1 uncultured Lachnospiraceae bacterium
CATCACTGAATTCACCGTCATCACTGAATTCATCGTCATCACTGAATTCATCGTCATCACCGGTAAATTCATCATCTGCTTCATCATAGGAAAAGTCATCCGTGTATTCATCTTCACCGTAAATATCTGCCGCAGGATCAAAACC
Source organism: uncultured Lachnospiraceae bacterium (assembly GCA_902803065.1). Lineage (GTDB taxonomy): Bacteria > Bacillota > Clostridia > Lachnospirales > Lachnospiraceae > Merdiplasma. Next base: position 146 of record CADCOP010000150.1, read on the forward strand.
GGCAGGACCGGAAGTCAGCTCACCGTAAGAGTGCTGCACAGAGGTGATCTGCGCGGGGACTGTCTTTCCCAAAAGCTGCCATACGCAAAGGCCGATGCAACCCAGGGTGATCAGCCCCAGAAGAAAGCGGATAAATCCGAACCCTTTCTTTTTTCGCAGTGAACCGATCAGAGCAAGAAGAGCGGGAACTGCCGCATATTTTACATACGAAGGCATAAGAAATACACTGCCGGCAAATAAAAGTGAAGAGAGCGCAGGCATCAAAGCGTTTTTTGTGCCCATGGAAATGGCTGTAAACAGCACTCCTGCAGCAAACAGACCAAAATGGATGAAAAGACCGGTGTTCTGCACATCGGGTCCTATGACCGGATACAGTGCTGTGACTGCCTGCCTGTTTGTGAGCCAGTACGGGATCATAAACGCAAGATAGGCAGCTGAGACAATGAGTGCCAGGAGAAGAGGAGCAAAACCCCGTTTTCTGTAATCTGTTTCATTCTCTACGAGATCATAGGAAGTTGTAATAAAAGAATCCGCGGATCCGCTTTCGGAGGAGTCCTCCGGGAGGGCGGCTCCCAGGAGACCTTCCTCCTTCAATGTCACTGTCAGAAGAGCAGTCACCGGTATCTCGCCGGTTTCTTCGTAAAAATCATCCTGCTCCGTATCTGCTTCTGAGTAGGACTGGTGCAGGATCCTGTATCGTCCGCCGTGTATATCCAGGTGCATTCCGGAAATCTTTCCGCCATCCCTGAGGGACAGGATCTTTGCTGTTCCGGCCTTTCTTATGCGGCCGACGGGAAGGCCGCCGGCTGTTACTGTGACCTGCGTCCCGGCGGAGGAAGTCTCCGGAGAGCTGCTGTCTGCCTCGGACGCTTCAGCCTGAACGGAGAGTTCTGCTTCACCCGCCTCATACACATATTCATATATCCGGACATCCGTCAAACCGGCAGAAACACGGTCTTTGACGGAAAGATCATACTTCGGATTCTCGGCTTTCAGCTCTTCAAATGTATCGGCAAACAGACTGAGGTCAGTCAGTCGGAATGTTTCTGTTCTTTTCTCGCTCATAATGCTCCCTGTATAAATCAGATAATTATTATGGTGTTTCTTAATCATACTTCTTTTTGAAGTTGCTGACAACGTCAAAAGAATGTAAAGAAAATGAATAGAATATGAATAAAGGCCCTGTACGGAACAGGGCCTCTGGCAAAAGCAGATAACGGGAATCGAACCCGCCTCCCCAGCTTGGGAAGCTGGTGTTCTACCGATGAACTATATCTGCGCACCGATTACGGAAAACATTATAGCACTCCTGACCATTTTTGTAAATGACGTTTTTAAGAGGCAGGGAGGCAGCGTTTCATGCGGATTTAAAGAATATAATTGACAGAGGGGGCTTTCGGATGTTAGCATCCTGCTGAACGGTTCTGAAAATTGTGCCGTTTATTATATAAAAAGAGGGCACATCTATGAAAAGACTGAATGGATTTGTTACTGCTGCCGCAGCTGCATGTATTGCTGCGTGTTTGTCTGTCTCAGTGTCTGCCGCAGAGAAGATCACCGTTGCCGCATATACGTCCTGGCAGGCGGACATTCTTGCCAAGGCAGCGCCTGTCCTTGCCGGAGAGGGATATGATCTGGAAGTTGTCCAGTGTGAGGATTATATACAGCCGGATCTTATGGTCGCTTCGGGGGAAGCAGACGCGAACCTGTTTCAGCATATTCCCTATCTTAACAGGTTCAATGAAGAAAACGGAACAGAACTTGTAAGCGCCGGCGGGATCTCTTATGAGCCTTTCGGCATCTATCCGGGGACAAAGACATCGTTGGACGAGCTTGCGGAGGGAGATGTGATCGCGGCTGCGAATGATGCCGTCAATCTGGGACGGGCGCTTCTGCTTCTTCAGGATAACGGTATTATAGCCATGAACGAAGATGCCGGTCTGGGCGCGGCGAAAAAAGATATCATTGATAATCCCGTGGGAGTCAGGATCCAGACACTGGATGCGGCGCAGGTATTTCGCATGCGCGGAGAGGCTGCTTTCATTGTGCTTGACGCAAAGCATGCGCTGCAGGCAGGTTTTTCACCTGCGGAAGACGCGGTCGTACTGGAGTCTTCAGATTCACTCTCTGCACAGGTATATGGCTGTGTGATCGCCGTGCAGGAGGGAAATGAGAATTCCGATAAGATCAAGGCACTGGTCGATGCTCTGCGTTCAGAAGAGATCGTATCCTTTATCTGTGATACCTATGACGGCGCCGTTCTGCCGCTTGCCCCGGGGGAGGATATATCTGCTGAAATAATCTCTGCATATGGCGATGCATGGAGCGCAGCGGAAGAAAACGCAGACAGCACCGATACAGACGCAGCAGGAGTCTCTGCCGAAGATAAGGATAATGACGGCACCGCCGGCGATGGGGCGGATCAGGCTGCCGCACCAGGAGAAGGCGCGAATGATGCAAGTGCCGGCGAAGATTCGGATGAGGATGGCCTTGCCGGATAAAACCCCTGAACAGGGCAGAACAGTTGACAGCACAGATAAAGTGGATTATATTTAATTAAGAATTATGTAATACAAATGTCATAATTTCGGTTTCACAGAATATCTGCATCTACTGTTTATTGTTTTCACTTAAGAGGGGTTTCATATGAACAGGGTAAAAAAAGCAGCTGGTCTTTTACTTCTTCTGATGCTTGTTGCCGCTGCATGCATCTGCGCGGACGCCAAATGGGTCAGAACCAGCAACGGTTCCTATACCTGGTATAAAAACGGCAGGTATTATACAAGTACATGGTTTGATTCTGCGAAAGCGGGCTTTGTGCAGATCGGCACAAAAACCTACTGCTATAAGCTCAGCGGAGCAAAGAAAAAGGGATTTATGACGGCCGGCAGCGATCGGTATTACATGAATTCCTCAGGTGTCCTTATCAAGTCAAAGTGGATCGTTGTCAGGGGAAGCAAATACAGGGCAGCCGCTTCGGGAAAGCTGCACCTCTACGGCGTTTCCAAAGTGGGAAATAACCTGTATGCCTTTAATAAAAAAGGCGTGCTTCTGTACGGCCTCCGGACATTTAACGGAAAGACGTATTACCTGAAGAAGAAATCCGGCGGTAAGGCAGCTGTCAGCGCTTTCATTACGATCGGAAAGAAAAAATACTATTTCGGCAAAGACGGCGTAATGGTCAAGGATGCATGGGTCGGCAAGTACCATATGGGAAGCACCGGAAACATGGATAAGAGCAAATGGATCGGCAGCCGTTATGCCGGTACCAGCGGAGCTTACCTGACCGGTCTGCAGACGATCTCCGGTAAGATCTATTACTTTGATGACTCTACCGGAAACAAACTGACGAATACTGTAAAACAGGTCGGGAAGGCCTATTACTCCTTTGACGCGGATGGCGTCGGCAAAGTGCTTTCATCCTCAAAGGTCGAGGTTGAATCGCAGTATTACACGGATCCGGTGGTTTCGGACGAAGCACTGCTGGCAGCCATTATCTACTGCGAGGCGGGTAATCAGCCGTATTACGGCCAGGTTGCGGTCGGTCTGGTGATCACCAACAGGATCCGGAGCAGTTCCTTCCCCGGCACACTGAAGGAAGTGATCTACGCAAAGCAGCAGTTTGAGCCTGCAAGGACGGGGGTACTTACAAAGCTCCTCAATAACCAGTCCATGGTTACCGACAGCTGCAAGAAAGCCGCAGCGCTTGTCATGAAGAAATACAGGGAGAACAATTATGTCCTTGATAAGGATATTACAAAAGACGGTAAACCCCTGAACCTTAAGGATTATTATTTCTTCATGACTCCGAAGGCATTTAAGAGACTTGGTCTGAAATCGTCTTATATCACCCTGGAAGGGCATGTGTTTTTCAAAACATGGAAAAGATAATACATTAGGAATACCTGTTGTAAAACATGCGGGCCGCGCCGATCTGACGCGGCCCGGTTTATGTGCGTCGTCAGGCCGCCATCTGCCTGATACCGGGAGGATACGATGTTTACTCTGGTGACCGGAGGAAGCGGAAGCGGGAAATCCGCATACGCAGAGGAGTGCGCCTGCGCCTCGGGCTGCGGGAAATTGTATTATGTTGCCTCAATGATCTGTTATGATGATGAAAGCCGCGAGCGTGTGAAGCGTCACCGCAGAATGCGGCGCGGCAAGGGTTTTGTGACGATCGAGAGGTATACGGACCTGGCGGGACTTACCCTTCCCGGCCTGCCGGATGCGGCAGAGCAAGGCAGCTTCTGCCCGGAAGATGACCGCCGCGGGGAATATAAGAGAGTGTGCGTGCTTCTCGAATGCGTATCAAACCTGACGGCCAATGAGATGTTCAGTGAAGACGGAAGTGGCGACGGCGCCGGGGAAGCCGTAAAAGCCGGAATTGACAGTCTGCTCAAACAATGTGATAATCTTGTGGTAGTGACCAATGACATATTTTCGGATGGCGTCTGTTATGACAGCACGTCTGAAAAATACAGACAGGTCCTGGCCGGGATCAATGAGTATCTTGCTTCAGCCGCAGATCGCGTTGTTGAAGTTGTTTGCGGTATCCCGGTCATTCTGAAGGACTGTCAGGGGTAGTATGGATGAGAACGCTGCTTGAAAGCTGTTTCGTTGCATTCGGAATGTACTCGAAAATTCCGGTCCCGCGGATTACGTGGAATGAAAAAAACATGCGGCTGTGCGTCTGCTTTTTCCCGCTGATCGGTATTCCCGCAGGACTGCTGATGTGGGGCTGGCAGATCCTTGCGGATATGATCCACGCGGGTGCCCTGCTGCGCGCGGCTGTGTTCTGCGTGCTTCCTGTTCTGGTAACGGGAGGCATACATATTGATGGCTTACTGGATACCGCAGACGCTCTTTTTTCATACCGGAGTCAGGAAGATAAGCTAAAGATACTCAGCGACAGCCGCAGCGGCGCATTTGCCATCCTTGCGGGCATCTGCTATTTTGTGTTATATTTTGGTGCGGCCGGAGAGATCACTTCGGGAGATTTTCCCGGACTCATAAGTATATTTGTTCTCAGCAGAGCTTTTTCAGGACTTGGCCTGGTCCTGCTTCGAAAGGCAAAAGGCAGCGGTCTTCTAAAAACCTTTTCGGATGCGGCTGCCTCCCGCGAGGTCACAGCTGCCATGATCTTCTGGCTGCTTTCGGCGGGGGGTCTTCTGATCGTGTTTTCTCCGGTAAAGGGCGCAGCTGTATGTATGGTCAGTCTTCTTGTTTTTATCTGGTACAGGCACATGGCCTATACGCAGTTCGGAGGCATTACGGGCGACCTGGCCGGATGCTTTCTGCAGGTATGCGAGCTCTTATCGCTCCTTGTTTTTGCTCTGCTGTAGATATACATAAGGGCAGCGCTTCGGTCGGAACCGGCGGGATCGCCGCTGAACCGGAAAACATCACAGGTGCGGGGTAAAGGTATGATACTGATCACAGGAGGGGCCTGGCAGGGAAAGACGGCATATGCCGTGAGCCATTACTGCCTGGAGGATAAAGATATTGCGGACGGAGCCGTGTGCTCCCCCGCAGATGTTCTGACTGCACCGGCAGTCAGCCATTTTCACCTTCTGATCCGGCGCATGATGGAGAATGATGAAGATCCGGACGCATATTCTCAGAGGCTGATGCGTGAGAACCCTGACCTGATCGTGATCACGGATGAGATCGGCTGCGGTATCGTGCC
>CADCOP010000151.1 GCA_902803065.1 uncultured Lachnospiraceae bacterium
CGGATCCGCTTCATGTCGGAAGTTCCCGTGATCTTTTCGGGATCCATGTCTGTATTTTCGATCCAGCGGATATGCTCAAAAGGCAGCATCTCCAGACGGATGTCAACATTGTATTCATTTTCAAGCCGGTATTTCAGAACGTCAAACTGCAGAACGCCGACCACGCCGACGATGATCTCCTCCATACCGGAGCTCATCTCCTGGAAGATCTGGATCGCGCCTTCCTGAGCGATCTGATTGATGCCCTTTACGAACTGTTTCCGCTTCATCGTATCCATCTGCGATACGCGGGCAAAATGCTCCGGAGCGAACGTAGGTATCCCCTCAAAGGCAAATTTCTTTCCAGGCATGCAGATCGTATCACCTATGGAAAAGATGCCCGGATCAAACACGCCTATGATATCACCGGCATACGCCTCATCGATCACATGTCTCTGCTCCGCCATCATCTGCTGAGGCTGTGAGAGCCTGAGTTTCCGGTTTCCCTGTACATGGTAGACTTCCATGCCCGCGTCAAACCGGCCGGAGCAGATTCGCATGAAGGCGATCCTGTCCCTGTGTGCCCGGTTCATATTCGCCTGGATCTTGAACACAAAGGCTGAAAAATCCTGTTCCATGGGATCGATCACTCCGCAGTCAGCCATTCTTGCCAGCGGCGGAGTCGTCATCTTCAGAAAATGCTTCAGGAATATCTCCACGCCGAAATTGGTAAGCGCAGAGCCAAAGAATACTGGGGATAGCTCTCCCTTGCTGACAAGTTCCTGATCAAACCCGGCGGACGCGCCGTCGAGCAGTTCGATCTCTTCTTCCAGAGTGCTCTTTGCTTCAGCTCCGATAAAGGCTTCCAGCTGCGGATCGTCTATGTCGTATTCCGTTGCCGTTCCTTCCTTCGTGCCCTTCTGGGTATCTGTAAATGTCACGACCTTCCGGCTCTCACGATCGTAAACGCCGCGGAATCGTTTTCCAGAACCAATAGGCCAGTTGACCGGACAGGTTGCGATCCCCAGTTCCTTCTCGATATCATCCAGCAGGTCAAAAGTATCATTGGCATCTCTGTCCAGCTTGTTGATAAAGGTAAAGATCGGAATATGGCGCATCACGCAGACCTTGAACAGCTTTCTGGTCTGTGCCTCGACGCCCTTGGAAGCATCAATGACCATAACTGCCGAATCAGCCGCCATCAGGGTACGGTAGGTATCCTCGGAGAAATCCTGGTGGCCGGGAGTATCAAGAATGTTGATGCAATAGCCGCCATAATTGAACTGAAGTACAGAAGATGTGACAGAGATACCTCTCTCCTTCTCAATTTCCATCCAGTCAGAGACGGCATGCCTTGCTGTCGCTTTTCCTTTTACGGAACCAGCCAGGTTGATCGCTCCTCCATACAGCAGGAATTTTTCAGTCAGAGTCGTCTTGCCGGCATCCGGATGTGAAATGATGGCAAATGTTCTTCTTTTTTTGATCTCATTCTTAATATCGCTCAATTCAGTTCCTCCACAGCGGTTTATCAGGCACTTTGCAATTTTAGCAGTCCGGATAGGTACTGTCAACCGCGTCCTTCCAATTTGCCCTCGATCAGCCTGCACAGATCACGTACCCGCAGAAGATCAAACAGCCTGAGCCTGACAAAATCAACCAGGCTGCAGAAAAGGAAGATCGTCAGCGCTGTGACCAGGACTGCCGGTATGACCTGCAGAGGGCCAAGAGCGCTGTATGACTTAAACGCTCCCTTCAGTACGCATTCCCAGATCAGCGGATGTGTGTGAATGATATATACGGAAAATGAAAGCGGAGCGAGAAAACGGACCAGGGCGGTGAGGATGCTGCTTCGGACCTCCAGCTTTGAAAACAGAACGACCAGAGCCGCTCCGCACAGTACGATGGTCGGTGATGTGTAGGTCATAAACATTCTTCCGAAAACAGCTTTCCCCAGAGATGCCCTTGTCAGGTCCTCAATGATCATCTTCCATCCCCATGATATCAGAATGCATACACAGTAAACTGCCGCGCATGTTCTTTTCTTCCAGCCGGGATAACCGCTTTTTCTCATGCACGCGCCGGCAGCATACAGAAGCAGGAGCCAGACAAACGTATATCCGCTGGTCAGATTCAGGAAATCCGACGTTATGGCCTTAGGCGCCATCGTCCAGACAGAGAAGATCCCGAACAGTACCCGGAGCATCCTCCTGCATTCCTTTTCAGTCAGCTGGTCAAAGAGACGGTTGATAAAAGGCATCAGGAAAAACAGAGCTGCGTAGCCGCTGAAATACCAGTAGTTTTTCATGCTCACCGGAAACAGGACCTTAAGTGTCCAGTAGAGTTCCCTCCCGATAAACAGGTCCGAGAAGGCTTTCGGTACGCCGGCCTGTACATACAATTCAGGAGCAAAGGCCAGAATGATAAGGGCAATGCTCACGGAATAGAACCACACGGTCAGCCAGAGGTACAGAAGCCGTGAAATGCGAAGCCTCGTTCCCCGCCCCACATAACCGGATATGAGCCCGTAGCAGTTGACAGCACAGAAGGCGCAGGTCTCAAGGAACCAGCAGGCCTGATAGGTCGACGGATGCGAACTGATCCGGATCATGGCGCCGCCCTGTCCGAGAACATGCAGTATGACAATAAGAAACATGCTCAGTATCCTGAGCATGTCGATTCCGCTGTTTCTTCGGGATACCAAGGATCCCGTTCCATCTGTTTGCGATCCAGTGATCATATAATCATCCCTCCGCGGGCGTAAAGAGCTTCCGTCCGAGACACTATTCCTGTCAGAGTACCGTATATCCTTTTGATTGCAGGCACTCTTCCACTTCGTAGCAATCCTCCGTATGAAGCACCATGATCGGCTTTCCTGAATCCCGGTTAAATGACAGGTAAATATAATTTACATTGATATTGCTCTCATTAAGCGTACCCAGCAGCCTGTTCAGGTTTCCGACCTCATCCTCGACTTCAATGCCCAGAACATCCGTCAACCGGCAGAGAAAACCTTCTTCCCTGAATGCGTCAGCCGCTTTTTCGGGATCGGATACGATCATGCGGACGATTCCGTATTCCGCGCTGTCATTGGTTACAGATCCCAGGATATTGATGTCCTTTCCGAGAAGGATCCCGGTGATCCTCTGAAGCATTCCTCTCGTGTTTTCAGCATAGATTGAAACCTGTTTAAGCATTGTATTCCTCTTTCTCCATTCATCAGAAAAGCTGTCACTTCGTAATAACGATGTGACAGCCCTTTTTGCAGATATTACATATCAGAAATCAATGATCAGTCAAGATATCCCAGCCCGATACCGGGAAACAGAATATCCTGTGTCGCCGTCATGACCCGCTCGTGCTGATCCGGGATCTCAAGGAGATCGTTCAGGAAATCGTCCGCAGATTCTGTCCTGACATCATTTGTCTTTTCAGCTTTACCTTCCGGATCCGCAAGATACTCTGACAGGTCTGCCGGGAAGTACGTTTTTTTGGCGATCGTTCCTCTGGCATCCGATCTGGTTGCCACGCTGTCCGGTATCTCAAAGTGCATGCAGAAGTAGTGGCCTGCCTCATAGGCACCGTCTTCTGTATCCGGTACATTCAGAAGACATTCAAGGACATTGTAATATCCTCCGTTCAGTTCCGTCTGGAGGTAATGCAGCTGTCCTTCAACGCTCCGGTAATCATATCCGTTTGCCTGGCACCATCCGATCATAGCGCGGCAGCGCTCCGCATGCCACTGGCAAAGCCCGAGGCTCGTTCCGCCGTCCCCGATCGCGATCGAAGAGAAATTGGATTCACAATAGATATTGGCAAGCACTCCGCAGGCTGCAGCATGATTCAGTCCCATCTCCATGCGGAGGAACCTGTATACCTGTGCCTCATTTTCCGTCAGGCTGCTGATCGGATAACCCTGCACGGCCAGATACAGTTCGCCGAGTCCCGCGTCTGATACAGCTACCGCTTCCTCCTCGGTTTCCGTTTCTGTTTCCGTTTCGGTCTCAGTCTCCGTCTCGGTCTCTGTTTCCGTTTCTGTCCCGGTCTCTGTCTCCGTCATGTTTTCAGATCCGGATTCTTTCTCCGTATCTGACATGCTTTCACTTTCCGACGTTTTTTCTCCGGTTCCGGCCTCCGTACCTGTCTCGGAAGAACCTTCCGTACCGGTACCGCTTTCGCTTTCTGTACCTTTTTCGGTGTTTCCCTGTTCTTCCGTTCCGCCCTCCTGGGAAGTATTGCTTTCAGTTTCAGGCAGTTCAGTACCCGGTGTCGTTTCAGGTTCTTTCTGATCCGACCCGCCCGCTTCTGTACCAGGCGCTTCTGTCTGTACAGGAGCCTCGGTTGCACCAGGTGCTTCCGTCTGTACAGGAGCTTCGGTCACAGCAGGCGCCTCTGTCTGTACCGGCGGCTCTGTCTCAGGCAGCGTTTCTGATTGCACTTGTGCGCCTGTTTCCTGATTGGTCAGCGGCTCAGTCTCTCCGGCAAATGTAGTAAACGCCAGTCCGGCAGCTGTAATAACAGCTGCTGTCCAAATAATTCCTTTTCTATACATAAATTACCCCAACCCCTTGTTATCGTTTTTTATATCGCAGCTCCCTGATGCTCACAAAACGACATAAATATCATATAGCATTCGGGTTTAATTTTCAACCCTTTTATTGAAGGAGTTCCAGAAGTTCTTCTTCTGATATGACCGGAATCCCCAGTTCTCTGGCTTTGCGGTTTTTAGAGGAGGAAGAATTTACATCATTATTCACAAGATAATCCGTCCGGGCAGAAACGGACCCTGTCACCTTTCCTCCCCTCTCTTCGATCGCTGCCTTTGCCTCATTGCGGTTGGCAAAATGATGCACAGCACCTGTAATGACGAATACTTTACCGGTCAGAGAACCCTCTGCCGCGGTTTTTTCAGCTTTCTCGATCACAAGTTCAGCCAGGAGCCGGTCAAAAGACTTCTGATTTTTTTCGTCAGCAAAATAGGTCTCAAACGATTCCGCGATGACCGGGCCGATTCCTTCGATCAGGATCAGTTCATCTGCTCCCGCATGGCGTATCCTTTCCGGATCATCATCAAATGCCCTGCAGATCATCCGTGCGTTCACGAGTCCGACATTGGGTATGCCAAGGCCATAGATCAGGCGATCCAGCGTCGTCTTTCTGGCGTTCTCGATTCCCGCTGTCAGGTTGATGAAAGACTTCTCACCAAATCCATCCATCGAGACGATGGCATCCCTGTGCTCACCGAGCCGGAACACATCGGCAAGTTCATGGATGAGTCCCATGCCCACGAATTTCTCCAGCGTTGCTTCCGACAGACCGTCAATATTCAGTGCGTCCCTGCTCACGAACAGCGTAAGCCCCTTGATCTTCTTTGCCATGCAGTCCGGATTACCGCAGTAAAGCGTCTGCGTATCGCCTTCTTCAATGATCTGAGTCGGGCCGCCGCATACAGGGCACTTACCGGGGATTTCCAGAGTCCCGCTGCGCGTCAGATTTTCAGCGATCTGAGGGATGATCATATTCGCCTTGTAAACGGTTATCGTATCGCCGATCCCCAGTTTAAGGCTGCGGAC
>CADCOP010000152.1 GCA_902803065.1 uncultured Lachnospiraceae bacterium
AGGAGGCCGCAGAAGTAAAGCGTCCTTGGTGGAAACGTTTCAGTTCCGGCGAAACCACAAAATCTTCTGCGGGAAGCAACGGTGTGCACCGGATGGTTTTCGTCGGCATATCCGTCATACTTGAGCTGGTAATGATCGGTTTTATTGTGCTCAGGTTCAATGAAAACGCCGAATGGATCGCCATGCTGACGCGTGTGGCCGCCCTGTTCCTTGTCCTGAAGATCTACAGCCAGAATAAGACAGCATCCATGAAGATGCCCTGGGTGCTCCTGATCATGGCAGTTCCTGTCCTGGGACTTGCGCTCTACCTGATGATCGGTATGTCAGGGTCCACGAAAAAGATGGCTCTGCGATACGCGCAGGTCGACACGATCCTGTTTCCGCATATGTCCCCGAACACGGAAGAACTGGAAGAACTCCGCAGGCGGGACATGGATGAGGCAAACCTGGCAACGTATCTGAAGCGCTACTCCGGATATCCGGTGTACGGGAATACGGACGCGAAGTATTACGGAAACATGTCAGAAGTCTTTGAAGACATGAAGACCGCTCTTGAAAATGCGGAGAAGTTCATTTTCCTTGAGTACTTTGCCATTGAAGATGCTACCGTATGGAGCATGATCCAGGGGATCCTTGAGAAAAAGGTAAAGGAGGGCGTTGAGGTCCGCGTTTTCTATGACGATGTAGGCAGCATTGGCTTCATAGACATGACCTTTGCGAAAAAACTGGAAGCGGTCGGCATCCGCTGCCGCGTTTTCAATCCGGTGGCACCGGGGCTGAACCTGTTCCTGAATAACCGGGATCACAGAAAGATCCTGGTCGTGGACGGAAAGATCGGCTTTACCGGAGGTTTCAATCTGGCAGATGAGTACTTCGGGCTGACAGAGCCTTACGGAAAATGGAAGGATTCGGGCGTCCGCCTGGAAGGGGATGCTGTCAGAAGCCTGACGGTGATCTTCCTTGAAATGTGGAACGCGGTACGCAACGATGACGTGGATGACCGGAGTCCGGAGGCTTATCTTCCGAAGACAGGGTACGTGTCGGAGGAGAAAGGCGCGCTGCTGCAGCCGTTTGCCGACAGTCCGATGGATAATGAGCCTGTGGGAGAAAATGTATACATCTCGATGGTCGAAAACGCCCGCAGCTATGTATGGTTCGCGACGCCGTACCTGATCCTGACGGATGAGATGATACACGCCCTGGGGCTTGCCGCGAAGAAGGGGCTGGATGTCAGGATCATTACGCCCGGGATACCGGATAAGAAAACGGTCTACGGCGTTACGCGCTCGTATTACTACAGCCTGATCCGCAACGGCGTCCGGATCTACGAATATACGCCGGGGTTCTGCCATTCGAAGCTGTGCATCAGCGATGACAGGATCGCCGTATGCGGTACGATCAATCTGGATTACCGCAGCCTGTATCACAGCTTTGAGAACGCTGTTGTATTCTACGGCGGCAAGGTGATCGGAGAGATGAAAGAGGATTACCTGGATATGCTCCGGGTCAGCGAGGACGTTACGGATAAGTACAGCGGAGGCAGAAGAGCATCTCTCAGGTTCAGGCAGCTTGTGCTCAGGGTTCTTGCTCCGCTCATGTAAACAGAAGAGCAGTCTGCATTGTCCGGGACATGGCGGACAGATCCCGGACAAAGAGTGTGATCAGAGTCTTTAATACATTACAGGGGAGAAGGTGTGAACATGGACGAAAAGATCAGACAGCTTCAGGAAATGCTGCGCGGGAGCAGCAATATTGTATTTTTTGGCGGCGCGGGAGTGTCAACGGAGAGCGGTATACCTGACTTCCGGAGCGTAGACGGATTGTACCATATGAAATATGATTATCCTCCGGAAACGATCATTGAGCATTCTTTTTTTATGCATCGCCCTGAAGAATTTTACAGATTTTACAAGGACAAGATGCTTGCGCCGGACGCGAAGCCGAACGCGGCTCATCTGGCGCTGGCAAAGCTGGAGCAGATGGGAAAGCTGAAAGCCGTGGTCACGCAGAACATCGATGGACTGCATCAGGCGGCAGGAAGCCGGAACGTGTATGAACTGCACGGGAGCGTACTGCGCAATTACTGCATGAAATGCGGCGCTCCCTATGGTATGCAGTATGTTCTCGAATCAGAAGGCGTACCGAAATGCGCTAAATGCGGGGGAATGATCAAACCGGATGTCGTGCTTTACAGCGAAGGACTTGACCAGGACGTCATCAACGGAGCGGTGAGAGCGATCATGAGAGCAGACATGCTCATCATCGGAGGCACATCGCTGGTCGTATATCCGGCGGCGGGGCTGATCGATTATTACCAGGGCAATAAGCTTGTCGTGATCAACAAGTCCGTGACGAGCAGGGATAAAGAGGCTGACCTGGTGATCTCAGACAGCATCGGGAAGGTGCTGGGAGAAGCAGTTGAGGGTCTGTGACACGCTCCCCGGCGGCCGGATGCATGTTCCATCGCAGGCACGCTTCCACTGCCTCCGGCGGATCACAGACGCGCACAGTGGAAGGTGCTTACGCACCATGCGCGTCGCGGCAGGAACGCTGAGGCGTTCTTGAATGAAAGGAGCTTTAGCCGGTTATGGCAGATACGTCAGAACGCCTGATCTACGAGGTAGGCGATATTGTAAAACTGAAAAAGAAGCATCCCTGCGGCAGCTTTGAATGGGAGATCCTGCGGGTAGGCGCGGACTTCCGGCTCCGGTGCGAGGGCTGCGGACACATTATCATGACGGAACGGCGCATGGTAGAAAAGAACACAAAAGGATTGCGCAAACGCGGAGATTCCGGGGAATAAAAAGCACTTGCAATTCTCCGGACCGTATGATAAAGTAATTCTCTGTGATATATTTTTCCTTGCTCCTTTCTGAGAGAAGGGGCCAGAGACCATAAGGAGGTACATAAAGCATGAACAAGTATGAATTAGCTGTTGTTGTCAGCGCGCGTCTCGAAGATGAAGAGAGAGCTGCAACGCTGGAGAAGGTAAAAGATCTTGTTACCAGATTCGGCGGAACAATAACTGACGTGGATGACTGGGGCAAGAAGAAACTTGCGTACGAGATCCAGAAAATGACCGAAGGTTATTACTATTTCATTCACTTCGAAGCTGATGGAACATGCCCGGGCGAGATCGAATCCCGTATCCGGATCATGGAAGGTGTCATCAGATATTTGTGCGTTAGACAGGATGCATAAATAGAGAAGAGGAGATCATATGAACAAAGTCATCTTAATGGGTCGCCTGACAAGAGATCCCGATATCAGATATTCTACAGGGGAAAATGCCTCATCTTTCGCCAGATACACACTGGCGGTCGACCGCAGATTTACGCGCCGCGACGGTGGGGACAGCCAGCAGACAGCTGACTTTATCAGCTGTGTTGCATTCGGAAAAAGCGCAGAGTTTGCTGAGAAGTATCTGCGCCAGGGCACCAAGATCGTGGTGACCGGCCGCATCCAGACCGGAAGCTACACAAACAGAGATGGCCAGAAAGTATATACGACTGATGTGGTAGTGGAAGACCAGGAATTTGCTGAGAGCAAGAGTGCCGCTGCAGGCAATGGCAGTGGTATGGGAACACAGTCTGCGCGTCCCGCAGCTGCGAATCCGGGACAGGCTTCCGCACCCGGCGACGGCTTCATGAATATCCCCGAGGGGATCGATGAGGAGCTGCCTTTCAATTGATTACGGGAGGAAATCACAATGGCTTACGGTAAAGAGAGAAGCGATAGAAGCGATTCTCCGATGAAGAGAAGAGGCGGACGCAGAAGAAAGAAAGTATGCGTATTCTGCGGAAAAGAGAATAACGAGATCGATTACAAGGATGTTAACAAGCTGAGAAAGTATGTTTCTGAGAGAGGAAAGATCCTTCCCAGAAGAATTACCGGTAACTGCGCAAAGCATCAGAGAGCACTTACAGTTGCTGTCAAGAGAGCTCGTCATATCGCTCTTATGCCCTATATTCAGGACTGATCATTAAAACGAAAAAGGAAAGTACTGCACCGGCAAACGCTGATGCAGTACTTTTTTTTGTTGCCGCGCGAGGTCCTGCCTGGACGGGAGACAAGCCGGAAAACAAGCCGGAAAACGGACAAAAACAGCATCACTGTGGAAAATATTTGTTTTTTTGAATACAAAACCGGTGTATGCTTTTTTTAAGAAAATTTCTGATTGTATTGCATAGTCAAATGGAGTAAACTTAGAAGGAAAAATTGGGTTTTTGTGCCCTTTTTTATACGGGGAAACCGAACAGGAGGTTAACTGACAGCAATATGAAAGGATTAATAAGGAGTAAACTGATCGCTGCAATGCTTACGGCTTCGCTGCTTGTGACACATGCGGGTGCATACGTTTCCGCAGAAGAAGCAGGGGCGGGAAGTGAGGTGCAGGTCGCGGAGACGACTGCGCCGGAGACAAGCGCACCGGAAACGAGCGCGCCGGAAACGAGCGCGCCGGAGACAAGCGCACCGGAAACGAGCGCACCGGAGACGAGCGCGCCGGAAACAAGCGCGCCGGAGACGAGCGCACCGGAGACAAGCGCGCCGGAAACGACGGTACCGGAAAAAACGACAGAAAGTACGGAGCCTTCCGCGGAGGGATCCGAAAAGGAAACAGCAGCTCCTGCAACGGAGACGGAGACAGAAACCGAGACCGAAACGGAGACAGAAACAGAGACCGAGACCGAAACGGAGAGCGAAACACCGGCCAGCATCGGGACATTTACAGCGTATGTTGACGGAGCAAAGGTCACTCTGCAGCTGTCCCAGCAGGATTATCAGCCGGAAACGGCGGTGCTGAAAGCTTCAAGAATCGGCGGAGGAGATCCGTCTCTGGGAAGCATGCTTAATCAGATCAAAGCGTTCGCGGAGAAAGGCCATCGCCAGGTATCCGATGTCGTGTTCTACCAGCTCGAGCTGACTGTAGACGGAAAGGTCTTCACGCCAACCGGCGCAGTCGGGATCACATTTGAGTATGAGCAGCCCATGGGAATCGGCCTGCTTCCTTATATGGAAGCTGAAGCTGATGTGTACGGCCTGTATGATGCGCCTGCCCGCATGGTAGGGGCAGACCTGAATGACAGCCTGGAGGTAAAGGGCTTCCGCGTATCGGGCAAGGCTCTGACAAGGATCGCCCTGGCCGGCATTCAGAACCGCGTTAATGACGGGAAAGAAGCAGAGGAGAAGGCCCTGAAGAAGGACCTGAAGGATGTTCTTTCCTGCGGCGTGTTTGCAAATGAACTGGAAGCGGATGTGAAAAAAGATGATCTTCCGCTGAACATCCTCGCGGGCAGCGTCATCTCTAACGCTTCAGAAGAAGACGAACAGGAGACGGAAACAGAGGCTGAGGAAGAGAAAGCTGCATCGCAGAAGAAGGCCGAGAGCGTAAAGAAGAGCCTGAAGGATCTGGAAAAGGTATCCCTGGCGCTTGCAAACGCAAAGTCCTCAGAACAGATCACTGTCATTAATATCTACGCAGATGAAAAGGGAAATATTGATGACGAGCCGCTCAAGGCAGTCCTGACAGACGACGGCAGATATATTGATGTGACCGATGCAATGGTCATTGTCAACATCATTGCTGACCGTGAAGACCAGAAACTGACAGTTCCGTCATACGATATTGAGAATACAGTTCTCCGTCAGGACGCTGACGAAGTGCTCGCAAAATGCGCTAAGGCAGGCTGCGTTCTTTATAACTTCGCAGTTCTTAAGAACGGGTCATACAGTGACTTCAAGGGTCAGGTGATCCTGAAGGAGGATGTGCAGGGAACATTCCTGGCACCGCTGGGAGAGGTCACAGCCGAAAAGAAGCTGACCGGAGCCATCTGGGCGGATAAGGCTGTTTTTGACAAGGGACTTGAGGCAGGATTAGACGCAGTACCGCTCTGGAGCACGCCTGCATCCATAGCCGCTGCTGAAGCAGGCACTGTCCTTCCCGGGGAGGAGACAGAGAATACAGAAGCCATCTCCGAAGCAGAAACGGAGACGATCTCTGAGGCACAGACAGAGGAGATCACGGAGGCAGAGCTCGTTCTCGTTGAGACATCTCTCAAAGACCCGAAGGTTCCTGAGGTAACGATTTCCGGCATGCTTCCGGAAAACGGAACGGTAACCGTCCGCCGCATCAGCGGAGAAGAGCTCGGCGCGCTTGAAAAGGATGTTCAGGGCGGACTGGGCGAAGGGGAGGATTTCTCTGCCAGCGTCGCTTATGATATTACGATCCTGGACGCGAACGGCGCAGTGTTTGAGCCGGATGAGCACGGATCTGCCGTAACGGTAACCATTATGCCGGGAGATGAAGAGAACAACTCTCTGCTGACGGCTTACCATCAGGGTGAAGACGGCTCGACAACGGATCTTGGAACGGGCACGGTGAAAGACGGCGAGATCAGCTACGAAGCTGACCACTTCAGCGTGATCATTGTGGGAACCAAGGTTCAGGAGGCTCCCAAAGGCGCCATCACAATGAAGCCGGAAAAGACGGAAGTGTCGAAAGGCGAGACATTTCAGGTAGACGTCATGATCAGCGCGGCAGAGCTTGAATCTGCCGTATACCGGGTCGACCTTCCGCTCGGGGCAACCTACGCGCCGGCAGACGGACCGGTTCTCAGAGCAGACGGGGAGAGCAGTGAAGCCGCAGAGTCCGGTGACAAATTTGAGATCGTTCGCAACGATGAGAACGCGTACATTTACATTACGCTTAATTTCGACGAGAAAGAACAAAAGTCTGACCGTACATTCAGTTTCAACGCCACGGCGAAGGAAAAAGGAAAGCTTGATTTTGAAGGAGGAGCGCAGGTCAATGTAAAAGAGGCTCGCGCTGTCGGCATCAGCATGAATGCCATGAACCTGCAGGCAACGCAGAGGCTTGCCGGAGCTACATTCACGATCAGGAAGCCGGACGGCACATTCCTCGCGGACGCGAAGGGAAATACGACATTCGTATCCGAGAGCGGCGCCGCAACGACGGTTGTGTTCAGTGAGGAGGAAGATCAGAATTCCTGGCTGAAGGAACTGCAGCCGGGGCAGACCATGGTCCTGACCGTTTCCGAGGTCCAGGCACCGGAAGGCTATGTGATCCGTGAAGACGCGGCAGCCGGAACCAGGATATCCTACAATGTTACGATCATTCGAAAGGACGACGGAAACCTGACTGTTCAGACAGAAGGGGCCAAGGAGCAACTCTATCCGGCAACAGCGGCTGTGATCTTCCGCAACCAGCAGAAGAATTCTCAGGCGGTCAGCGATTCGATCGCGATCACCAAGCAGCTGTGCAGGGTCGTATATACTTCAGGATCGGGTGATAAGGATACGACCATAACAGCGCCGGAAGATATGACATTCTATGCCGCTCTGTTCTCGGATGAAGCAAGAACGAAGCGAGTCAGCGAAGTTGTCAGGATCAGTATCCTGAAAGGCAAATCCTCCGGAAGCGCGACCATCGGCCAGGTCGCAAAGGGAACCTATTATGTGGGCGAGACGGATGAGACAGGTACGCTCATTGGCACAGCATCGGATGCTGCAGGGTTCTATGCGACATATGTTGCGGAAAACAAGGACTCCTATAAAGTCGAAGCAGCCAATAATACAGGAAAAGCGAAGACGCACGCTGTTACGATCCGCAATCATTACTATACGCTGGTGATCCGCAAGCAGGTCCTTCATGACGGCCAGGTTCTTAATCCTCAGGAATCTAAAACCTTCTATTTCATGCTGTACACGGATGCACAGAAACAGACTCCGGTGGAAGGCATGGAGACAATAATAACGAAAACGGATGAGAACGGCAGGGAGAAAGAGGAAACGGAGAGACATCCGCTCGCGCTGGCATTCGGTACGAGCAGTACTTCCGCTGTTCTGTACGCGGCGGGCATCCAGAGCGGTAAGCTGACCGGACTGAAGCCGGGCACATACTACATCCAGGAGACGGACAGCACCGGAACGGCTATTGGAAGCGAGAGCGCATTCCGGCCGGAATACGTTGTGAACGGAAAGGCTTCTGACAGCATTACGATCAATGCCGGCAAGGCGAAGACCACGAACATCATAACGGTCAGAAATATCTATGAGACCATGCCGGATGATTACTATGTGACGGCCTCCTTCAAGGTGACCAAGAAGGTGACGGAT
Organism: uncultured Lachnospiraceae bacterium; assembly: GCA_902803065.1. GTDB lineage: Bacteria > Bacillota > Clostridia > Lachnospirales > Lachnospiraceae > Merdiplasma. Next base: position 8,137 of record CADCOP010000152.1, read on the forward strand.
GCCGACGGAAAACTGAAGGGCAGCAGCGGTACATTTTATATCGGCGTGTTTGAGGGCAGCAAGTGGCTCGGAACGATCACCTTCAAGATGAACGGCGCCGGATCGAAGACGGTTACGAGGGCGCTCAGAGTATCCGGAAGCGCGGGAAGAGACATTACGCTGAAGGAAATGACCGCGGCGGCAGAGGACAGCACACAGATTCCGGATGGCGGTACGTTCACCGTAAAGAGCGGAACAACCAGCACGGAATACAAGGTATCTTCTGCGGGAGCTTCCTTTAACCTGAATGCAGACCAGACATCTGTTCCGACCGCTGAGTTTACAAATACGATCCAGGAGACACAGAAGGAGACCGAGGATAACACGGACCTGGGAAGCGCGTCCCTGACGATCACAAAGAAGGTAACGTACAAGGGCGTTGAGATCCCGGTCAACAAGACATTCTTCTTCGGCATCTATGAAGATCCCGAACTGACAAAGAGGCTCAAAGCGTATAAGATCGAATTCCAGAATAAATCTTCCGGAACGCTGGTCAAGGATATCAACCTTGCCGCAGCACCGAAGAACGCAAACGGAGAAAGGGAGATCACCCTGTATCTTGCCGAGCTCGATTCGACAGGAAAACCGGTCGGCAAGGGCGGATCAGCCTTCGGATATGATGTAACACAGACTGTGACGCAGGTTACTTTGAACAAGAAGAACCTGAAGCCGGAAGTTACCTTCACCAACGCGATCCATGTGGGCAGTAACGAAGAGAAGAAGCTGACAAGCGCGAACGGAGGTCTGGCGGGCAGTCCCGCAGCGCTGGCACAGGCACAGGAACTGCAGAAGAACGGTAATTCCGCTGCCAATACGACGACGGGCGACAGCACACCGCTCCTCCCGCTGATCATTGCGGCAGGCGCAAGCGCGCTCGTGATCATTCTGCTCATCATTATCCTTCTTGTAAGACGCAGGAGAAGATAAGAATTGTTCCGGTCCGCTGCTTGGAAATGCAGGCGGACCGGATGGCGAAAAAGCGAAAACGTATGTTGCCAAGTGAAGTAAAAAACGCTATAATGTGCAGTGTGTATGGACTGATCGTTTTTTAACAGTCTGTATCAGGAATTCATTTTCAGGTTTCAAAATAGAAAGGATGGGTAATAGCTATGCCATTAGTAACCAGTACTGAAATGTTTAAGAAAGCTTATAACGGCGGTTATGCAGTTGGTGCATTTAACGTTAACAATATGGAGATCGTCCAGGGTATCGTTGAAGCAGCTAATGAGCTTAGAAGCCCGGTTATTCTTCAGGCTTCCGCAGGCGCAAGAAAGTATGCTCAGAACGCATATCTGATGCACCTTGTAGCAGCAGCTGTTGAGACGACCGATATCCCGATCGTTATGCATCTCGATCACGGCGCTGATTTCGCAACCTGCAAGGATTGCGTAGACAGTGGTTTCACATCTGTCATGATCGACTATTCCGGACATCCCTTCGAGGAGAATGTTGCAGAATCCAGAAGAGTTGCTGAGTATGCTCATGAGCACGGCGTTGTTGTTGAAGCAGAGCTCGGAACACTTTCAGGTGTGGAAGATGATGTAAAAGTTGCTGATGACAAGGCTCAGTACACAGATCCGGATCAGGTTGAAGAGTTCGTTAAGAGAACAGGCGTTGACTCTCTGGCGATCGCAATCGGAACAAGCCATGGCGCTTACAAGTTCAAACCGGGTCAGAATCCGAAGCTCCGCCTGGACATCCTGGCAGAAGTATCCCGCAGACTTCCGGGCTTCCCGATCGTTCTTCACGGTTCATCTTCTGTTCCGCAGGAATATGTTAAGATCATCAACGCTAACGGCGGCGCTCTGAAGGATGCCATCGGCATTCCGGAAGATCAGCTTCGCGAGGCAGCTAAGGGTGCTGTCTGCAAGATCAACATTGACTCCGACCTCCGCCTGGGCATGACAGCTGGTATCCGTAAGCACTTCATGGAGCATCCGGACCACTTCGATCCGAGACAGTACATCTCAGATGGCCGCAGCAATGTCAAAGCTATCGTTACACATAAGATCATCAATGTTCTTGGCAGCGATGGCAAGGCTTGATCAGAGGATAACAGAATAAATGCATTCAGAGGGCTGCTGCACATTGTGCGGCAGCCCTTTCTTTCGGTCATTTTTCGTGCCATATTCTTGCGGGCAAATAGGAAGTATGATATGATATCTGCCGTATAACGAAGCATAACCTGGGGACGGAGGAAATATGTATGTCTCGGATCGCAATCGTAACCGACAGTAACAGCGGTATCACACAGACGCAGGCGGAAGAACTTGGAATCTATGTGATTCCGATGCCCTTTTATATAGATGGAGAGCTTTTCTACGAGGATATCAATCTGACACAGGAGGAGTTCTACCGCAAACTGGAACATGACGCGGAAATCACCACATCCATGCCTGCCCTGGGCGATACGATGGACCTGTGGAAGCGTCTTCTCAGGGAATACGATGAAGTCGTTTACATTCCCATGTCAAGCGGGCTTTCCAGTTCCTGCTCGGCAGCAGCCACGCTGGCGGAGGATGAATTCCCGGGAAAGGTCTTTGTGGTCAACAACCAGAGGATCTCTGTAACCCAGAGACAGTCTGTCCTGGACGCAAAGCAGCTTGCCGGGGAGGGGTGGACGGCAGAGAAGATCCGTGATTTTCTCGAAAAGACCCGTTTTGAATCGAGCATCTATATTACACTGGATACCCTGAAGTATCTGAAAAAGGGAGGAAGGATCACCCCGGCAGCGGCGGCACTGGGCACCTTGCTGCGCCTGAAACCGGTCCTCCAGATCCAGGGAGAAAAGCTTGACGCGTACTCAAAATGCAGGACCTACAAGATCGCGAAGACAACGATGCTCAGCGCGATCGACAGAGATATCCGGGAGAGGTTCCGGCTGGAGGGACATCCGGAGGATTATGTGATAGCGGCTGCGTATACGGGCAGCGTGGAGGATGCGCAGGTCTGGCTGGAGGAGATCCGGGCCGCTTATCCCGGCAGGGAGATCGTCATGAATCCGCTGTCGCTGAGTGTTGCCTGCCACATAGGACCGGGGGCTGTTGCTGTAACTGTAAGCAAGAGTCTGGCCTGCCTTCGAAGAGAATATTCTGACAATTAATACAATATAGCCTTATTTATTAGATATAATTGCCAAAAACACCTCTATATATGTGTAAAGATTGCCAAAACAAAAAATGATGATTGACAATTAGATATCAAGGTGCTAATATACAGACATCAAAAGTACTTATTAAAAGTACATGAAAGGAGGTCGAAACCGTTGGATGTAGAATTTTACAGAAATCAGCATACGAATGATGAGATGACTGCTTCCTGCAGCAGAGACCTTCACGAAGGAGACCTCTCAGAGTAATCGTAGAGGAACGATTGAAACGGAGAGCATCAGAAAACAGAGGTTCCGGTGAAAGAGCCGATCTCATGTATGTTGATCAAGATCACGAAGATCAGAAAAACTATAGATCAGATCTATAGAAAAAAGACCAACACAGTAAAGTAAACGATCAGATGAGGGGTCACATCTGAAAGTAAACAGGTAAGTGATTGATCAAAGAAAAATATCATACATACAGCTGGGCAGACGAAAGAAGAACATGCATATAGCACAAACCCTGATAAAAGTATTCGGATAGATCAAAGGAAA
>CADCOP010000153.1 GCA_902803065.1 uncultured Lachnospiraceae bacterium
AGCGCGTTCCCGGTGACCCAGGAGCCGCGGTAGCGGCCGATGCGCGCATCTTCCCCGTATCCCGAAAAATCACTGTCGGTCAGTTCGCTGTAGCGGGAATGGAAGACAGGGAATTTCAGCAGAAGATACTTGAAGTAGTCTTTGTAGTCAATTTTATCGTCTGCCAGATGCAGGGAATAGCTGAGGTTATCGGTGTAATTCCGGGACCATTTCATGTTCAGCGTGTTCCGGTACATGTTGCCGTTATCAAGACCATCCGCTTCATGAGCAGCATAATTGACTTCCACGGCGATCACGGAAGGCGACTGCGTCTTGAGAAGCTCCTTTATATAATAATACGTGGTGCCGATGTTCTGCCCCGAATCCCCCATGTTGATGGCGGCCATGCCGTATTTTTCCCACAGCAGGGCGGTATTGACCGTGCAGTAGCAGTGGCTGCTGCCGAAGAAAGCCGCGTCAACCGTATGGTCGGGGTATTTGTAAAATTTGGTAATGCCTCCGGAATTCTTCCACCGCAGGACGTTGAAGACCGTAAAGGTGACTGCCCCGAGGAGAAGCAGGAAGCACAGGGATCTTGCAAGCTTTTTAAACAAAACAGACCTCCGAGTCAGATGGGGTACTAAAACTGCAGATATATGAAGGCGCTTCCGGAGAAGGCGGGGCCGTAGATGCCGAATACCCAGACGGCGGTGAACAGCCCGATCAGGAAGAGCCAGCGGAACCAGAGGGACTGGGACGCGGCCAGCGCGTCGATCCTGCGGCCCTGCGTGTACTGTTTGTGATCAACAACAGCCAGGAGAGCGAGCGCGCAGAGGAGGATGTGGAATTCCTGAACGCTCAGTCCGAGATCATAGAGGCTTCCGTCGATGAACGCAGCCGGGCGGAAACCCGTGAACATCCGGTAGATGTACAGAAGCGCGTCCTTGAAAGATGAACAGCGGAAGAAGATCCAGGCAAGATCCACCGCTGCAAAGGTGAGAAGCCGTTTTCCAAAACGGTAGCTGAAGGACGCTGTTTTCGCGTGAATACGTTCAAGAAAGCCGGAGAGAGGCCTGGCCAGGATATCCTCCAGGATCTGGTATATGCCGTGGAGCGCGCCCCACAGGATAAAACGTCCGCCGGCTCCGTGCCAGAGTCCGCTGACGGACATGGTGATCATGATATTCAGCCATTTGCGCAGGCGCGAACACCGGCTTCCGCCCAGAGGGATGTATACGTAATCGCGGAACCATGACGAGAGGGAAATGTGCCATCTGCGCCAGAATTCCCTGACGGACATTGCCATATAGGGAGCTGTGAAGTTATCCTTTACGGTAATGCCCAGAACTCTGGCTGTCCCTATGGATATCAGCGAGTAACCGGCAAAGTCGCAGTAGATCTGAATAGCGTAAGCAATGGCCGCAGTCAGCAGCTGGGCGGTCCCGTACAGGAAGTAGCTGTCAAATACGGTGTCCGCGAAAATAGCTATCCTGTCCGCAATGACCATCTTCATAAAGAAGCCCCAGAGCATGATGGTCATGCCGCCGGTGATACGCTCGTGATCCGGCCGGCCGAGAACGGCGAGATTTTTCAGCTGCGGGATCAGATCCGCGGGACGGTCTATGGGACCTGCGGCCAGCTGCGGGAAAAAGGCGATATAGAGTCCGTAAACGAGCGGACTGCGCTCTGCCTCAATGGTCCCGCGGTACACATCGATCATGTAGCTGAGTGATTTGAATGTAAAAAAGGAGATGCCCACCGGCAGCAGTATGCCTGACGCAAAGGCGAAACCTTCCTGCGGAACAGATGCATGAAACACCCGCAGCAGATGTCCGCCTGCCTGCAGGAGGAACATGGTATATTTGAAGTAAATGAGAAGCAGGAGCTGCAGAAGGATTCCTGCCGTCAGGACAGCGCGCCTGCGCCCCGCATCTTTCATCTTTGCCAGAAAGGCGCCGGTCAGATAGGAGACAGCGGCAGTAAACAGAAGGAGCAGAAGATAGGTCCTGTTCCAGTTCGCGTAAAACCAGCAGCTGGAGACGAGAAGCCACAGACCGCGAAGCTTTCCCGGAATAATAAAATATATGAAAACAGCAATCAGGAAAAATAAAATGTATTCAGCCGTATTAAAAAGCATAAGGAAGCTCCCGGAAACATGATCGGACTGCAGAAGCAGTACAGTTCTTATACCATCATAACATATACGGCATTTTCCGCAACTTGCTTCTTGAAAAAATGTGAAGGTATGGTATAATGTGAACACTTGACACGGGCGGACATCTGCCCTGCAGGTACAGAAGGAGACGTACCGAAGCGGTCATAACGGGCCAGACTCGAAATCTGTTGGTCGGCATTGCCGGCCCGAGGGTTCGAATCCCTCCGTCTCCGTTGTCAGCAAAGCCCCGGTTCTTCCGGGGCTTTTTTCACAGGAAGAGCCGCGCGGCTCGGCATGCATGAGAAGGAGAGAATTATGATAGAAGCTGTCATTTTTGACCTTGACGGAACCCTGCTGAATACACTGGATGATCTGGCCGCCAGTGTAAACTATATGTTGGGAAAATACGGACTGCCGCAGCAGGAAACATCTGCTGTCCGCCGCAATCTGGGAAACGGAGCCCGGTATCTTCTCTCTCATCTGATGCCGCAGGGAACTGATACTCCGGATTTTGACAGGATCCTTGTGGAGTACGGAGAGTATTATAAGGAACACTGTATGGAACTTACGGCTCCGTTTCCGGGAATCATGGATATGCTGAGAAAGCTTAAGCAGGAAGGCATCCACATGGCGATCGTTTCAAATAAGGGGGACGAGGCTGTGAAAGAGCTGGCATCCGTTTACTTTGAGGACCTGATGGATTCAGCCGTTGGTGAGAAGCCGGGCATCCGCAGGAAACCGGAACCCGATTCCCTGCTGGCGGCAGCCGCCGAGATGGGTACGGAAAAGGACAGGATCCTGTATGTGGGCGATTCAGAGGTGGACTATGAAACGGCAAAGCGTGCCGGAATGCGCTGCGTACTGGTCGACTGGGGCTTCAGGGACAGAGCAGACCTGGAAGCGCTGCAGCCGGATCACCTGATCAGTTCACCTGAGGAACTTGTGGGGATTGTCACTTGTAATTCGTGATGAAAGCAGTATACTTAGGATAGACAGGAGGCTGCAGGCTTTCAGGAAAAAGGCCTGTTTTCAGGCACAGGAGGAAGCATATGAAATTACTGGAAGAGAGAATCCGGAAAGA
>CADCOP010000154.1 GCA_902803065.1 uncultured Lachnospiraceae bacterium
ACCAGGGCGCGCTCGGATCCTGTGATGACAAAGATCTCCGTGCAGTCAAATTCATCGATTTCGTATATCCCTTCCCTGCATTCATAGAAGGGCATTGCCATTGTTGCCATAGGAGAACCTCGTGTTATCAGCCGCGGGATCAGTCAAAGCTGTAGGTGTCTGCGTTCTCAGCTGTGATCAGAACAGTACCGGAGTCGTAGACCGGGTCAACTTCTTCGCCCTGAAGATACTGGTAAGCAGCGGTAGCGGACTGATAGCCCATCTTATAGAAGTTCTGCGCCATGGTAGCCCAGATCCTGCCATCCTTTACGTACTGGACAGTATCATCGTTGTTGTCGATCGCCAGGATGGTGATGCCCTCAAGACCCAGCTCATCAATAGCGTTTGCAGCTGCAACGCCGCCGATGGACTCAAGGCAGAAGATGGTATCGATCTCCGGATGAGCCTTCAGGTCATCTTCGAACTTCTGAAGACCGGTAACGGGATCTCCGTTGTCCTCATCTACGAGAACCGTAACGATTCCCGGGTATTCCTCTTCACACTTTTTCTCGAACGCAAGTCTCTGCTCAAGCTGGTTGGAGGTATCCAGATTTGCCATCATGGTCAGTACATGCGCCTCGCCGCCGGTCTGCTCATTGATGTAGTCAGCCGCGATCTGGCCGTAGGTGGTATTATCGGTTCCTACAAATGTGACTCTTCCGGAATCAAGACCGGAATCGGAAGAATAGTCGATGACAGCAATGCCTTTCTCCTGTGCTTCCTCATAGAGGGGAGCGATCGCGGAATAGTCCCACGGGCATACGATGATGGCATCGGGCTGCTCGGTGATAGCGCTCTGGAACATCTCATAGGATGCGGTATCGGTCAGCTCTGTGCAGCCGAGGATCTTGGATTTGAAGCCGAGCTCTTCAGCAGCATCGTTGAATCCTATGTCAGAGTTGGCAAATACAGCCAGACTGATCAGAGGATTGATCATGATGATGTACGGCTCCTCGGCAGCCAGCGCGCTGCTGCCCATGGCCATGCTCATAACCATACCTGCGATAAGTGCTCCTGCGATCATTTTCTTTTTCATGTTTCCTTGCCTCCTTTTTGTTGTTTGTTCTATGTTGAACACTCAGGACCGACTGCCCCTGAGCTGTTCAGGTTCTGTCTTGATGCGCCTGGCACTGCGGTGCTTTTATACGCCGTATTCTTCAATGCAGGCGGCCGCCCGCATGATGCGCTCCTGCGAGAAGGCCTCCCTGGGGATGTTCCCGCGGATCTTCTGCCCGCCGATGACAAGCATCCTGTCACACATGCCGATCAGCTCGTTCATCTCAGAGGAGACGACAATGATGGCAATGCCGTGCCGCGCGAGCTCTGTCATGATGTTGTAGATCTCGACCTTGGCGCCTACGTCTACGCCTCGCGTGGGCTCGTCAAGGATGAGGACCTTCAGGTCTTTCTCCTTCATCATCCATTTTGACAGGACGATCTTCTGCTGGTTGCCTCCGGAGAGAGCGGTAATACCGGTCTCTATTCCCTGTGCCTTGACCTTGAGGCTGTCATAGTACTGCTCTGAGAGCTCCTTCTCCCGGGCTTTATTGATGATGCCGCGCGAGGAGATCGCCTTCAGGCTGGCGATGGTCATGTTCTGGCGCAGATTCATGGAAGCTATGATGCCGGACGCCTTCCGGTTTTCTGTTACAAGGCCTATGCCGCACCGGATGGCCTGGCGCGGGTTCTGTATATCGACCCTGACTCCGTTTACATAGATGTCACCGCTGCTTCTGGGCATGGCGCCGTAGACCGCGTTGACGGTTTCGCTTCGTCCGGAGCCAACAAGACCCGAGATCCCGAGGATCTCGCCGGCACGCACCTCGAATGAGAGATCCTCCACAATGATCTTGTCCTGAATGTACGGGTCAGGAACGGTCAGATGCTCCACGCGCAGGACCACATCGCCCAGGGGAAGCTGCTTTTTCGGATACATCTCTTCCAGAGACCGTCCGACCATGTCCTCTATGATCCGGTTGATGTCCGCGCTGGCGGAGGGATAGGTGGCGATCAGGCTGCCGTCCCGCAGCACCATGATGCGGTCGGAGACTTCCAGGACTTCCTCCAGCCTGTGAGAAATGTAAAGGCAGGAGATGCCCTGGCTGCTCAGCTTCTTGATCACCTGGATCAGGTTGCCGGCATCGCTTTCTGTCAGAGCAGATGTAGGCTCATCGAACAGAATGATCTTCGGATGGCTTGCGAGAGCTCTCGCAATGGACAGAAGCTGCTGCTGGCTGGTATTCAGGTTTCGCACGAGCATGTGCGGATCCGCCTGCAGGTGTACCATATCCAGATATTTCGCGGCTTCGGAATAGATGGTCTTCCAGTTTACGATCCCGTGCGTATTGGTCAGGTTTCCCAGAAACACATTTTCCGCAACGGAGAGGTCCTGATGCAGCGATATTTCCTGGTGGATCATCTGGATGCCTGCGTTGATCGAATCTCTCTCACTCTGGAAAGCGACGTTTTTTCCTTCCAGGAACAGCTCTCCTTCGTATTCACCTTGCGGATATACGCCGCCGAGGATGTTCATCATGGTGGATTTGCCGGCACCGTTTTCGCCGACCATGGCCAGAACTTCGCCTTTGTGCAGCTGGAAACTGACATCTTTGAAGACTGCGATCTGACCGAATTTCTTTGTTACATTTCTGATTTCCAGAATCGTCTCCATCGTCAGCTCTCCTTATGATTTTTTCTTATTCCGCTGGTACTGGTCAAAGGCAACTGCCATGACGATGATCAGGCCCATGACGAATTTCTGCCAGTAGGCTGACACGCCCACCAGGTTCATGCCGCTGCTTAAGATGTTCATCAGCAGTGTGCCGAGCACGGTTCCGAGGATGGTGCCCGCGCCTCCGTTCAGACTGACGCCGCCGATGATAACGGCAGTAATAACGGTCATTTCCATGCCGTCGCCGACGGCCGGCTGTCCGGAGCCCATGCGCGCTGCGTACAGGACACCCGCTGCAGAAGCCGTCAGTCCGGAGATCAGGTAGCAGGATGCTGTGATCATGCGCACGTTGATGCCGGCGTACTTGGCTGTCTCAGCGTTGCCGCCGACAGCATACACGCTGCGCCCGTAGGTCGTCCGGGTCAGGACGAAGTGCCCGATCAGGGCAACCGCCGCGGCAATGAGAATGATGACAGGCATGCCGGCGATCTTCGCCTTGCCGAATTTGGAAAAGGCTTCGGGAAGCGGATAGACCGGCTGGCCTTTTGTCGGCATCAGGACAAGGCCGCGCGCCATGTACATAGATCCGAGAGTCGCGATCATGGGCGGCACCTTCAGGAACACGATATTGAACGCGTTTACGGAGCCGATGAACATTCCGATGATCAGTGCCAGAAGGACCGCAAAGATGATGGGAACGCCGCGATCCATCAGGAAGGCGGCCATCAGTCCGCAGAGCGCCAGAACAGAACCCACGGAAAGGTCAAGCCCTTTGGCGATCAGGACGAAGGTCATGCCGATGCCCATGATCAGCGTGTAGGATGTATTCCTCAGAATATCCATCATGTTATTGTAGGTGAAGTAGATCGGATTCATCACCTCGATCAGGATGGAGAGGAGCAGGCAGATGAGAAAAATGCTCAGCTCCTTGGATTTCATCAGTTTTTTTACCAGGCTCTCCTTGGACTGCATGTTTTACCTCCGTTACTATCCCGTACTATCCCGGATCGGCGGATCAATGACGGATCCTCCGGTTCAGTCGCGCCGATATTCATGTACAGCTAATGCAAGCGATTAACTAATTTCAGAATAGGGTTGCCGAGCGATAGTGTCAAGAAAAAACCTTCTTTCCGGTGAATTTTATGCGAATTGCACAAAAAACAGGACGGTTTTTTGATAATTAATAATGCAAGCGTTTGCATTGAAATCTTTGCAAATCCTTGCATTTTCCCGTATAATTGACTCATGGAATGACCGGGAGGAAATTTGGTATGACAACACTGAAGGATATTGCTCTGGCTGCCGGCGTCAGCCAGGCTACAGTTTCGCGTGTACTGAACGGAGGCAAGGGTATTTCTGCCGCTACCTGCGCCAGGGTCATGGAGATCGCCAGGGAGCTGAACTACATCCCCAATGTTTCGGCAAAGATACTTGCGGGAAAGCGTTCCCGCATGATCGGCATGATCGTGCCTGAGATCGACAGCAATTACTTTGCGCCGATGATCTGCGAGGTGGAGCATCAGCTGCAGAAGCAGGGGTATTTTCTGCTGATCGCGAACACACAGTATCAGAAAGAAAAGGAAGTACAGGCTCTCAATACATTCTGTACATACCATGTGGACGGAATATTCCTGACCTGTACCGTGGATACAGACATCCTGGCGCAGTTTGAACCGGTGCTTGAACAGAACCAGATCCCCGTAGTTCTTCTGGAAGCGCGCGTTCATACGGATAAATACAGCTATATCATGGTGGATGATGTCGCAGGCATGGCCGAAGCCATCGCTTACCTTAAGGGGCTCGGTTATGACAGGGTCGGGTTCATAGGAGACTATATACTCGATGTTCTGCGTACCGGCCATTTCCGGGAGGCGCTTCGGAAAAACGGGATGGACCCGGCGGATAATCCCGTGTATTCGAATCAGCTTCACCGCTTTGAGCCCGGCGGGTACGAGACCATGCAGCAGATCCTGGCAGACCCGGACCGTCCGAGCGCGTTTCTCGCAGGGTATGACGACATTGCGATCGGGGCGATCCGCGCGCTGAACGAGGCGGGACTGAGGATGCCGGAGGACATCCGCATTATAGGAAACGATAATATGCGGGTGAGCCCTTACCTTAATAAGAGCCTGAGCACGCTTTCACCGCCCATCAGCCAGCTGGCGCGGCTCGGTACCGAGATCATGATCAGCGCGGCATCGGGGCATGAGAAAAATGTGATCCGGCATATCCGGCTGAAACCGGAGCTGATCATCCGGGAGACGGCGTAGCATGGCGAGGAGCATCTTCTCATTCGGACGGAAGTCTGCCTGGCTTCGGAGGGCTGTGCTGATCAGGCGGATAAGCTCTGCCGGCATTGCGGGCAACAGGACACAGCATGAAATGTATAAACAATTAGAACAATTGAGACAATAAAAACTGAAAATAATGCTTGACATTCGATAAACGACGTGCTAATATGTGGTTACAAAATAAAAAAGCAGAAAACAAGGAGGACAGTCCATTGAAATAATTAGCTGAATCTCTTAAAAATCTCCAATCACTGATTACAGTAAAATGTAATAGGAAAAGGAGGAGATCCCATTGAAGAAAGGAAGAGATCCATAAGTAAAAGGACTGAAAACTGAAGAAAGAGAGGTAATACAGTGAAACTTAAAGAACCGTTTTAACGGGGCTGCCTGATGAGTGAAAAATCAGACAGCCCTATTTTTTTGCCCTGAAGCTTCAGTGAAGAAAAGATTGATGATCTCCCTGGAAGCGCAAAAAAATGGGCGGGAATGCTTGACACATAAAAAATCTTATGGTAAATTTGACAAAACCGTTGAAAAAGAAGAGTACCGTTGCCTCTTACCTTACAGGGAGCTGCTGACAGTGAAACGGCGGCAGGCAATGCTTCGGGAATGGGCTTTGGAGGTTTAGCTATGCAATGAAGTGGGCGTACGCGCCAAGCAGGGTGGCACCGCAGGAGATATGAACTCTTGTCCCTACAGCAACTGTCAGGGGACGAGAGTTTTTTTGTTGCATTTCGATCTCAGCCGGAAACAGCTGCAGATGCAGGATAA
>CADCOP010000155.1 GCA_902803065.1 uncultured Lachnospiraceae bacterium
ATCTCCTCCGGCCGCATCTCCTGCCGGCTGCTGCGCATCCTGCTCTCCGGACTGCCCGCCGGACTGCTCCCCTGTCTGCTGCGCTGTCTGCACTGTTCCGGCATTCTGGTTTGTACCGGCAGTTCCTCCGCCCTGCCTGGGTTTCGATACTGTGCGAATCAGGACTGCAAGGAGAACAGCGATCAGAATAAGAAGGGCCGCTGCGATTCCCATCCAGATCAGCCGGATCTTCTTTTTCCGCGCGATCATCTCCTGCTGTCGTCTTTTCTCCCTGGCTAAGCGTCTTTCTTCAATGGGATCCGTATTTCTCCCGTTTCCCCTGCTGTTATTCTCCATTCCCATGACCCCCCAAGTTTTTCATTATAGAAAGCCGCCATGCGAAAGCCTGCTGTGCCCGCGGAAACCCGCCCTGACACAGAAGCTGATACATCGCATAAAACTCACTGAACATGTTATCATCATAGCATATAATGAAGCAGTGCTCAAAGAGAATTAAATCTTAATTTGTGCTATCTGCGCGGTTTCTCAGTCCGCCAGCGTTCCCATGGGATCCCAGGGTTCCAGCTCGATCATGGGCTGGCCGAGCAGGGCACGAATCTCGGGACTGAGGTATTTCCTGTCCACGGCGATCTGGTACACACACTCATCGAACCAGCTGTCGGAAGCAATATAATATCCTCCGTTCGGTCCGGATTCCTTTCCCCAGCTGTTCTCTATTCTCCATCTGTCCGGTTTTCCGTCCCGGTCAAGGTTCACTCCCAGAAGGACCATGGCGTGGTTCATTGCGGAATCCCCGTATACAAGCCGGTCTCCCTTTGTAAACCTGTATGTATGGTCCACGAGTTTCTCTACGCCGGCGGCCTTTCTGTCAAACACTGCGTGTTCCCTGACGCCAAACAGCGAGCAGTCGCTTCCGAACCATACCGGATGTCCGTCCTTCATCTGCGCTATGGCAGCCGCCTTCAGTTCTTCCATCGGGAGGTTGAGGTAGCGGACCGGGGCGCCCTCGGCCACATTTCCAAGATATCTGATCGTATAGGTCCTGTTGTACGGTTTATCTTCCGTCGGAGCGTTGATGATGCTGACATAGGAATCAATGTCCAGGCCAACATACTTCCTGAAGAAATCGCATCCGGTCATTCCGAATTCCTGATATACCTTTCCGTCTTTGCTCCTCATGGTCAGGTCAAAGGTCTTCGGCGGTTCCCCGAGGGCTATGCAGAGGAAGCGGTATACGCTGCTCATCATATCTTCCCTGCGGTTCTTTATCTCTTCCGGATCTCTGCCCTCTCTCACCATGTCCCGCAGCTGAGCTCCGAATTCCCTCAGCATGCTCGCCAGGTACTGGTTAAAGTTCCTTGATGCGATGGAATTAGCTCCGTCATCATAGACATTTTTGGGAACCACACCATATTTGCGCACCAGGTTCGCCATCATGTCCCACTGGCCTCCGTCTCCCATCGGATCTTCGTTGAGGAAAGCAAAAAGCCTGCTTTCCGGCTCTTCGGAAGCGGTCGCTATCATGTTCAGGAGATAATAATTGCTCCTCTCCAGCTTATCATAGAAAAACAGGTAATTCTGTGATAGTTCAAAATCATCGAGATCATACCTGCGGATCACTTCAAAACGGAACGTATTGAGAGCGGCAAACAGCCAGCATCTTCCGCTGCTTTTCTGGTTTGTTATGCTCCCCTGCTTCAGGTCAATGCTGAATGTATACGGCAGCCGGCCTAGAGCTCCGCAGTCTGTCGCCGCATTCATGAACCCGCTCTGTACAGATGCATTGGCAGCGATCTCGTTTGCGCGGTCCCCGTGAAAAGCATCTGACCATCTTTCGCAGAGTTCCGGGCTGATTCCATTGTGTTCCATAATTTATGCCTCCTTTTCGGATCCTTTCTGATCGTCAGATCTTTTCTGATTGTCGGATCCTTTCTGATGTATCATTTCATATGCCTTAATGGCAATCTCCGGAAGAAGCTTGTATTCGATCATGATGTCCCCGTTTTTCATGCGCCGCGTATCCGGCGTGACGGGAATATAAGTCAGATCGGAGTCCTGGTATTTTTTCGGCGCGTGGAGCTTTACCACATCCCAGGCAGCACTCAGAAGGGCTTTATCGCCTTTCATGGCTTTCAGCTGCCGGCTGCGCTCTCTTCCTTCTGCCGTTTTTGATATGACGCCTATCAGTCCGCAGACAACCGCAGCCAGACCCAGCATCGTAAATACCCGGTCCCTCATAAAGAAAACAGCCAGAAGTACGATCCCCGCGGCGAGAACAAGTCCGAACCGGATCAGGCTTCCCAGAATCTCCCTGAACACACTCAGCTCCCTGTCCAGCTTTGTCTGGGCGCATTCCCGGCAGACTGCGAAATCATGGAAATCTCCGAGTGCCTGGACCCTTTTTTCCCTGTCCAGATCCCTTACATGAAGAGTCTGTACCTCCAGTGCCCTGAATGTGATTTTTGCGTCCTTACCGCAGGCGATACATTTTTCCATGGTTTTATATCTTCCTCCATTACTGCATCCGGCCCGGATATGATTCGGCCCAGCGCGAAAACCAGAAAATGGCCGGTGCCTGAGCACCAGCCATATCATTATAGCATATAATCAGATTCCTTCCATCATTTTCAACGGAACACATTTTCAGTTGTCCGGCACCCGACTGCTGATGCTTAAAGCAGTCCGCCCAGAGTGGACAACATCAGCGAACCGAGAAGAAGGATGATGGCGCCGCCGAGACGGGAGGAGATCTGCGCGAAAGGCATCAGTTCCATACGGTTTGCGGCGGAAAGAACCGCAACGTCGCCCGTGCCGCCCATGTTAGCCATGCAGAGACCTGCCGTGATACCAGCCTCGACCGGATAGAAGCCAACGAACTTACCGATCACAGCTGCTCCGAAGAATGCGCCGAGAACAGTCACGCCGCAGAGTACAAGGTAGGTAATGGAGAAGCTCTCGATCACCTGTCCCAGATCCAGGTAGCAGAGACCGATACCCATCAGCAGGACGTTCGTCAGGTTCTTCATGATGAACTGGAACCACTGATAGCAGGCGATCTCAGCCCACTCAGGCATGAAGTTGCCGATCTTGAAGATGGCGACTGTGATGATCATGAAGGCGTAGGCATGTACGGTAACAGCCGGAACCAGCAGTGACCACACGCTGCTGCAGACATAGCCCCATGCAAAGAATGTGCCGGAGATCAGAAGTCCGATACCAAGATTGGTAACAGAAACAGCGTCACGCTTTGCCTGCATCTCAGGGCTGATCTCAAGTTCCTTCGGATCCAGGGAACCCGCCTGAAGCAGAGCGCCCTGGCCGTTCCAGTCCTTGCCGCGAAACAGCTTAACGAAAAGTCCGCCGAGAACGATGGAGATCGCATTGCCGATGGCAACTGCGGGAGTCATGATATTCAGAGCATCCGCTGCCGACATCGTTCCTGAAGCGTCAAAGATCTTGGAAAGCGGTGAAGCACCGGCTCCCATGCCGCCGCCCATGATCGGAAGAGCGATCAGAAGCAGAGCCTTGATGGAACCGTAACCCATCACTGCAGCAACGCCTGAGCAGAGCGCGAATGAAAGGATGATGGCTCCGAAGATAGCCGGGAAGTAACGGGAAGCTGCCTTGACCAGAAGCTTGCGGTTCATTCCGAGGATGGAACCGGTGATCAGGGCTGCAATGTACCAGTCGAGGAACGCTCCTGTCGGCTTGAAGAAAGTATTGATGCTGCCGACAAGGTCGAAACTCTTCCAGAGCTGCATGTAGGATGCGGTCACATTGCCGTCGGCATCCTTAATGATCTCGGGAAGCAGATGAAAATAATGCAGAGCCGCAATACCAAACAGGACAACAATAGCTCCGCCGCCGAAGTAATCCTTGATGATCGGAGTTTTGTTGCCGATCAGGTCAAGCCATGTTCCTACCACGATCATGAATACAAAGCATCCTGTCATTCCGACCGGCAGAACGCCGATGTATGTGCAGAGCAGCACAATGACCGAAATAAAACAGAACATCTGCCACGGCATGCCAAAAAGCTTAAAACCTTTATTATCGTTCATAATCATACCCCTTTATTAAATAAAAACAGATCAGATCCTTGCCACGCCGCTGTCGATGGCTGCCTGAGCAACTGCCTTGGCAACTGCCGGGCCGACCTTCGGATCGAATGCGTACGGAATGATGTAATCAGCATTCAGTTCTTCATCAGAGATCAGATTTGCCAGCGCATTGGCTGCCGCCATCTTCATTTCTTCATTGATATCGCTGGCGCGTACATCAAAGGTTCCGCGGAAGATGCCCGGGAATGCAAGAACGTTGTTGATCTGGTTCGGGAAGTCGCTGCGTCCTGTGGAAACAACAGCTGCTCCGCCTGCCTTCGCGTCATCCGGGAAGATCTCCGGAGTCGGATTAGCGCATGCGAATACGATGGCATCCTTATTCATGGTCTTAACCATCTCCGTCGTAACAGTACCCGGAGCAGAAACGCCGATGAATACATCTGCGCCTACCAGCATATCTGCAAGGCTTCCTGCCTTCTTCTCAAGGTTTGTGACCTCAGCCATTTCTTCCTTGATCCAGTTAAGGCCTTCGCGTCCTTTATAGATAGCTCCCTTGCGGTCACACATGGTCACATGTTTGAAGCCTGCAGAGAGAAGGAGCTTAACGATGGCGATGGCTGCGGCGCCGGCGCCGGATGTAACGACCTTAACGTCCTCTTTCTTCTTTCCGACGACCTTGAGCGCATTGATCATGCCTGCCAGTGTAATGACAGCCGTGCCGTGCTGGTCATCGTGGAAGATCGGGATATCGCATCTTTCTTTCAGTTTGCGCTCGATCTCGAAGCAGCGGGGAGCAGCAATGTCCTCAAGGTTAATTCCGCCGAAGGAACCGGAGATCATAGCTATGGTGTTAACGATCTCGTCAACATCTTTTGACTTCACGCAAAGCGGGAATGCGTCAACATCGCCGAAGGATTTGAAGAGAACGCATTTTCCTTCCATGACCGGCATGCCTGCTTCCGGACCGATGTCGCCCAGGCCGAGAACTGCTGTACCGTCTGTGATAACTGCGCAGAGGTTGTGGCGTCTTGTCAGTTCATAGGACTTGTTGACATCCTTCTGGATCGCAAGACAGGGCGCAGCAACACCCGGTGTGTAAGCCAGAGACAGATCATCTTTTGTCGCTACGGGAACACGTGAAACGACCTCGATCTTTCCTTTCCATTCGCCGTGGAGGCGGAGGGACTCTTCTGCATAATTCATACTACATACCACCCTTTCTTTTTTTTATTTTCCGAGTACGCCGCAGCCTCGCGGCGGTACTCATGCCGCGCTTCGCGCAACAGCATATATTGCTGTATAAAGTATAAATTTTTTATAAACACAAGTAAATTATATGAAACTTAATAACAGCTTTTGTAACTTTTGTTCTCGCTGCGGCAAAATTTCCGCCGGGCGCGTCTGCGACACGAAACCAGTCCTCCCGGAGGATCTGCCGGTGACTTCTGCTCAGATGAGGGATTCTCCTTCTGAGCTGATACTTTTTCCCGTTTTTGTCTCATTTTTCGGACCATATCATTGTTCTCTGCCCTGAAACAGTGCTATAATCCTCTTAATGTGCCACGAATATGATTTTCACTGTTTACGGAGGATCCACAGAGAAAAATGAATGCCTATCTTGAATACATTTCCGATCCGACAGACCGGAAACTCACCCTGGCTCTGATCTCCCTGGTGGAAAACAGAAGTCTTGATGAAGTCTCCATGTCCGACATCCTTCGAGAAGCAGGTGTCAGCCGTTCGACCTTTTACAGGAGATACAGGGATAAATACGACCTTCTGAATAAAAACTACCAGTGCCTTCTGGATAATACGATCAACAGGATAGCCAGCGGCTTTTCCTACAAAAAAGCCTTTTTTGCCCTGTACGGCGCCCTGCGCGAATATCCGGCTTTCTTCCGAAATGCCCTCTCATCGAATGATCCCAACGGCCTGAAGGAATACATCTACCGGGAATCCTGCCGCATGTACCACGAGCTTCTCTCGGCGGAGGGTTTTGACATGAAGAGCCCTTACAATGAGCTTCTCCTGACAGGTTATATCCGGGGCGCGCTTGAAGTGACCTGCGAATGGGCCGCCTCTGGCATGGATCTCCCGCTGGAAATGCTCTTTGAGATCTCCTATGAGCTCATTCCCCATCAGATCCAGCGCTGCCTTGCGACTCATTACATGTAACGGGCCAAGAAGCATGATACTTTATTAACACATTGTTTCTTGCGGTGTTTCGTCTTTTCCTATACTATTAAATTCAGGATAATGGCCTCAGACAAAGTGTCCGTATCCTCTTATCTGTTTCTGTTAACGATTTTATGGAGGGATCAAAAATGGCAAACAGGACTTTAAGCAGACGCGACTTCCTGAAGGGAAGCGCCGCAGGCGCGGCAGCTCTGGCTGCAGCAGGAATTCTCGGAACCGCAGCTTCCGCTGAGGAAACCGAAGAGATCACATGGGACCGCGAGTATGACGTAATTGTAGCCGGCGCGGGCGGCACCGGCGTATGCGCTGCCGCTGCTGCAAAAGAAGCAGGCGCAGAGAAGGTCATCGTATTTGAAAAATCCGGCATCATGGGCGGAACGACCAATTTCTCCGGCGGTGTTATGCAGGCTGCAGGCACAAAGTATCAGAAGCAATTTTCCGATTTCCAGGATGATACACCCGAAAAGCACGCCGCTGAGTGGATCGCTGAGGGCGAAGGATATCTGGATGAAGCTCTGGTAACCGATCTGGCTAACGGAGCACCGGAGTGCATTGACTGGCTGGCTGACACCTGCGGTATCGAGTGGGTAGGCGTTTACGGTCATTGCCATGTACCTTATGTAGATCAGTCTCTGGAAGCTGACCGTATCCATTACTACAAGGACGGCGGCGCTTCAGGTTCCGGCGGCATCTATGTTCAGGCTGTATGGAAACATGCGGAAGAACTCGGCGCGGAAGTCGAGTACAACACAGAAGTGACTGATCTGATCGTAATCGACGGCAAGGTCGCAGGCGTTGAGATCACTGTTGACGGCGAGACCTATAAGGTAAAAGCCAACAAGGGCGTAGTCCTTGCAACTGCAGGTATCGACCACAACATCGAGATGGCTAAGGCTCTGAACCCGCAGCAGTACTGGGATGAGACCGAATATCCGGCATCCTGCCTGTGCACGCCCACCGATACAGGCGACGGTATCCGTATGGGCATGAAGATCGGCGCAGCCTTCGTCGGCGGCGGATGCATCGATTTCTGCGGAAAGACCGGAGCGGCTACCGATAACCGTACTCCCGTATTCCCGGAATTCATCGTTAACAAGATGGGCCAGCGTTTTGTCTGCGAAGACGCTACCTATGCTTATCACTACAGAGCCATCTTCCAGCAGGAGAAGACCACTCAGGCCAAGACATGGATGATCTTCGGTAACGGCGGAGGATCTGTAGACCAGAAGATCGCCAATACAACAGAAGGCACCACCTATGCCTGGAAGGATGAGGAGACTCTGAACGCTGCGATCGAATCCGGCGAGCTTCAGACTGCGGATACGATCGAAGAGCTGGCTGAGAAGATCGGCGTTGACCCCAAGGGTCTTGCAAGAACTCTGGCAGCATGGAATGAGGATGTTGCCGCAGGCAATCCGGATCCGTTCGGACGCAGAGACGGCCTTGCAGAGATCGCCGCTCCGTTCTATGCTTACCAGAACATGCCGTTCAACCTCGGAGCACTCGGCGGACTTAAGATCACCCAGAAGTGCGAAGTTGTTGATTACGCCGGAAATGTTATCCCGGGTCTGTACGCAGCCGGCCTGAACGCAGGCGGATGGGTAGGACCGTATTATCCGGGTTCCGGAACCGCGATCATCGGTACCTGCTACTTCGGAAGAGTTGCAGGTAAGGCCGCAGCTGAGAACGCATAATTCTCTCTGTTAAGAAACATCTGCATCACATTTTCATGTAAAAACGGGGCCCGCCCTGCCAACTCACGGCAGGGCGGGCCCCTCTCTTTATTTTATGGTCTGTGCCTCGAGGATACGGCACGGCTGTTTACTGGTCAAACATGTTGAAGCTGTATCTCCGCTCCTCGTATCTGCCCGCGGAAATATTCTCTACCGAAGCCCAGACATCCCCGGAATACATGTCCACATAGTAATAGATATGCGCGCCGGTGTATGAACGGAACCAGAACACGTACTCATCGCCGGATGTCCCTGTATAATTGAGAAATCCATTATACCTGTAAACCGTATCCATGCCATAGCGCCGGTCGAGAAACGCGTACAGCTTCTGCCATGCCTCATCCGAACTGATGCCCGGAGAAGTGACTGCATAGCCGTCATCTCCGTCCCAGCCATCCCAGTCATCTGTGTCCGAAAGCTCCGCGTAATCCGTATTGATCCATCCCCGAAGATCTCCGTACTCCATGTAAACGTATTTCCCGACTCTCGCGATCGCGAAAAACTCCTCCATATAGGGGATCCTTCCGAGGATGTCCGATTCCTTTTCCGGGACCGGATGCACAGCTATGCCCTGCGAGTAGGTACTGGTAATATAGTACCAGTTCTCCTCCCAGCTCCAGTCATTGTAATCCCCCGGGGCAGCGATTCTCTCAGCATATGCCATATTGACCCAGCCGGAACAGCCGTTCGCTGTTGTATACGCGTAGTTATTGTTTGCCCAGGAGTCCACGCTGAATATCGTTCCGAACGGAAGCCGCGTCAGAATGTCGGAATCCTTTTCCGGGACAGGATGCATGGCGATCCCTTGGGAATATGTGCTGCTGATGTAATACCATTCCTCATCGAGCCCGTAGTCGTCATACGAGTAGTCCCAGCCGTAATCATCCGCATCCTCCCAGCCATAATCATATATCCAGTCCGGGAAGACTGCGGTTATATCATATCCGGGCTGATCCAGCAGATACCCCTGCTGATTTGTCAGCATTTTCTCCCGCCTCAGCAGATAATCCACATTTGCTCTCTCAATTGTGCTGAGTGTTGATTCCTGAAACGAACCGGGCTCAATATACCCGTCATACCAGTCCCAGGTTGAAAAATATTCCATCAGCTCTGTTGATCTGAATTTCCGGCCATGCCTTGCGTAGATCTCATTTCTGGCATAGCAGAGCTCCTGTACGGAAAGGTCTCTCACATCATACATGGATATGTACCGTGAGCTGCTATCCTCCAGGATGTAATAATTCCAGTCTTCTGCCAGCACCTGTGCCGCTCCCGGAAACAGAAATACGAATAAAAGCAGGAACGCCAGATACATTTTCAGGCCTGCCCCAAATACTTTGCCGATTCCGGTTCTCTCCTTCATTTTCATACCTTCTCCCCGCCTTTCCCGATGTTCTGCGTGCCCTGTCTGCTTATTCCGCAGGCTTCTCCCGTTCTTTCCCGTTACCTGGCAAATACATGTTCACTCAGTCC
>CADCOP010000156.1 GCA_902803065.1 uncultured Lachnospiraceae bacterium
GACTCTGCCAGGATCATATCATCCTTCAGGTCCGCGAAGGAGATCTCCGGCTCGATCATCCAGAACTCTGCCGCGTGACGCGTGGTGTTGGAGTTCTCAGCGCGGAATGTCGGGCCAAAAGTATATACGTTGCGGAATGCCTGCGCAAAGCTCTCGACATCCAGCTGTCCGGAAACCGTCAGATTCGTCGCCTTCCCGAAAAAGTCCTGAGAAAAGTCAATGCTTCCGTCCTCTGTCTTCGGGATATCGTTCAGATTCAGGGTCGTGACCTGGAACATTTCACCGGCGCCCTCACAGTCACTTGCTGTGATCAGCGGCGTATGCACATACACAAAGCCTCTCTCCTGGAAGAATTTGTGGATCGCGTAGGCGGCGAGGGAACGGACACGGAACACGGCCTGGAATGTGTTCGTGCGCGGGCGCAGATGCGGCATCGTCCGCAGGAACTCAAGCGTGTGGCGCTTCTTCTGCATAGGATAATCCGATGTGGAAAGGCCTTCCACGCAGATCTCCTCGGCCTGGATCTCAAACGGCTGCTTCGCCTGCGGAGTTGCCACAAGCATGCCTTTGACAATGATAGCCGCGCCGACGTTCAGTTTGCTGATCTGATCAAAATTATCAAGAGTGTCCGAGAAAACGATCTGCAGCGTTTCAAAAAATGATCCGTCATGCAGAACGATAAATCCAAAGGTTTTGGATGAGCTGCGCAGGCTGCGCACCCAGCCGCCCACAGTGATCTGTGTACCGATGTACTTTTCCCTTTCACGGTACAGATCTCTGATCGTTACTAATTCAGTCATAGTGCCATGCTCCTTATCCTGTATATTCGTCAGATACCCCGGATCTTTCTGATCGTCCGGTATCCGAAAGCCTGAAAAATGCTGTATGCAGAAAGGTTTCCGGTGCAGATGCGCCGGAAACCCCATTATGCCTCTCTATGCTTTCTGTTTCGGTCTGCTGTATCCAGCCTGCCGCCGGGGTCTTCAGCCCACCTGAAGCCGGAAACGGCGCGCTTCCTTCTCATCATGGATCAGACGGATCTCAGCGCCAAGGCTGCGAAGTTTTTCTTCAAACAATTCATACCCGCGCTGGATATAAACGATATCATCAACGATCGTAATTCCCTCTGCCGCAAGTCCCGCGATCACAAGGGCAGCGCCGGCCCTCAGGTCCGGTGCGCTGATACGCGCGCCTGTCAGTCTGTCGACTCCTGTGATGATAGCCGTATTGCCTTCCACTTTCGCGATCGCTCCCATACGGGCAAGTTCATCGAGGTACTTGAAACGGTTCTCGAAAATGCTCTCGGTAACGATGCTGGTTCCGGACGCGATCGCAAGCGTAACACCGATCTGCGGCTGCATGTCTGTAGGATATCCGGGATACGGAAGCGTTTTGACATTCGTACCGCACAGGCGGCGCGGCGCAACCACACGGACTGCGTTGTCAAATTCCTCTACTTCACATCCGATCTCTATAAGCTTCGCGCTGGTAGCTTCCAGATGCTTCGGAATGACATTGCGGACCATGACATCTCCGCGTGTCGCGGCTGCGGCGAACATGAACGTGCCTGCCTCGATCTGGTCCGGAATAATGGAGTACTCCGTGTTATGAAGCTTTTCAACGCCGCGGATACGGATCACATCCGTACCGGCGCCCTTGATGTTGGCGCCCATGCTGTTCAGGAAGTTCGCGACGTCAACCACATGCGGCTCACGTGCGCAGTTCTCAATGATCGTACGTCCCTCTGCCATGGATGCAGCCATCATGATGTTGATGGTGGCTCCGACAGAAACCGTGTCAAGGAAGATGTGGCTCCCTCTCAGGTGTTCCGCTCTCGCGCAGATGGCGCCATTACGGATGGTTACTTCAGCGCCGAGGGCTCTGAAGCCTTTCAGGTGAAGATCGATCGGACGGCTGCCGATATTGCAGCCTCCGGGAAGCGGAACTTCTGCTTTTTTATATTTTCCAAGGAGAGCTCCAAGAAGATAATAAGATGCGCGGATCTTTTTAATATATTCGTAATCTACACTTACATCGCAGATGTCAGCGCCGCAGATCATAGCTGCATGGGGAGAAATACGGTCCACCTTCACGCCGATCTCTGACATGGCTTCCAGCATTACGTTAATATCTCTGACATTGGGCAGGTTCTCGATCAGCACTGTATCATCAGTCATGACCGCTGCTGCAAGAATTCCGAGCGCAGCATTTTTAGCTCCGCTGATATCAACTTCTCCAACCAGCGGATTCCCACCCTTAATGATAAATTGTTCCATAAAGCACCTCTGTTGTATTATTATTTATACTCTTTCCCGGAGCCCGTCCCTTTTGCTCCCCAGCCAGACGGTCCCTGTTAAAGGCGTCAAAACTTACAAAACTGTGAACCTATTTTGCACATTATAACAATATTATGAATGTTTGTAAACTGTGAACACCTGTTCGTCCCCCGGATGCCCTGTTTATCCGCGTTTTCCTCTCCTGTTTCCTCCTTTTCTTTTCCTTACGCTGAAGCCGAAGGATCCGAGTCTGTCTCCCAGCGCAAAGTACTCTCCGTGTGAGTATACCGCAAGATCCGCGCGCTTCAGGTCCAGCCTGCCGCCCTCATCAATGAACTGCGGATCCACATCCACTGCCTCCACCTCTGCCACGAACATGTGGTGCGACCCAAGCTCGAGAATCTGCTTCACCTTGCATTCAATATTCACCGGGCTCTCGGCGATCACAACTGTCTTCAGTTTTGACGCGGGAAGCGCCGTCAGGGAACACGCTTCAAATTTATCCGTATCTTTCCCTGAATGGACCCCGCAGAAATCTGCTGCGCGCGTGAGCTTTCTCGTTGTCAGATTGATGACAAATTCTCCCGTCTCTTTTATTATGCTGTACGAATAACGCTCAGGGCGGACCGATATGGAGACCATGGCCGGGGCGCTGCATACGGTGCCTGCCCAGGCGACGGTAATGATATTCGGTTTTTCACCCTGCCGCGAACAGCTGACCATAACAGCCGGTACCGGGTAGAGCATGTTGCCTCCCCGCCACACTTGTCTCTCTTCCATACCCGCCCGCCTTTCTTTTCAGATATCACTTCGCGTTCTGCTTCAGTCTCCCGCTTCGTCCCCGTCATTTCTCACAAGCGCCGCCATGATGGCCGGTACCACCTGCTTCTTTCTGGATACAAGGGACTGAACACGGGCGCAGTTATTCACGACCTTCACCTCGGGAAAGGCTTCTTCCACAAGGGATGCGGCTTTTTCTCCGTAGCAGAGCAGCTCCGTCGCCTGCTCAATGATATTGGTCAGCATGAATATCATGATATCCATATCCTGCTTCTCATACGCCTTCTCAAGATACGGAACCATGCGGTCCTTGATCTCCTGAAGCTCCGAGCTGCTCATGGATGTGACCTGTCCTATGCCAAGCGTCTGTCCGCTGACTTCAAATTTCTTGAAATCCTGATAGAAGATCTCCTCAGGAGTTTTTGACTTCAGATTGCTGCCCGCCTCAAACATGTTCCTCGCGTGCTCTTCGCAGGAGATCCCCGCGATCTTCGCAAGCGTCTCCGCAGTCATCCGGTCAAGCGGCGTGCAGGTCGGAGAGCGGAACAGCAGCGTATCCGATATGATCGCGCTGCACAGAAGACCGGCGATCTGCGGCGGAATCTCTACCCCGTTCTCCTGATACATCTGATAGATGATCGTCGCGGTGCAGCCCACCGGCTGGTTCCGGAAATACACAGGATTGATGGTCTCGAGAGATCCGAGCCTGTGATGGTCAATGATCTCAAGGATCTCCGCGTCCTCCACATTGTCAACAGCCTGGGATATCTCATTGTGGTCCACAAGGATCAGCGCTCTCTTGTGAACTCCCAGCAGGTTTCTGCGGGAGATCATTCCTGTATATCTGTCTCTCTTATCCAGGATCGGGAAATCACGGAACCGTTTGCTGGACATGATCTCACGGATATCCTCGGTAAAATCAGATCTGCGGAACGTGACCAGGTCATTCTTCTTCATGAAGTATTCCACCGGCATGCTCTGGTTGATCAGCCTCGCCACCGCGTAGGTATCCAGCGGAGTCTCGATCACGGTGCAGCCGTGATCCCTCGCCATCAGCTGAATCGTCTTGGAAACAGGCGTTCCGAGGCACACAACAATACAGCCGGCGTTCATTTCGATCGCGCACAGTTGTCCCTCGTACCGGTTTCCGAGAACGACCATGTCATGCTCGTCTATGTAGGCCTCCATAACATCCGGATTGGCGGCAGCGATCAGGACCTTTCCCTGCTCAAAGCATGCGTTCTCATCTCCGACCACCATCTTTCCCTCGAGGGTCTTCAGAATATTCTTATAAGGCGTCTTTGCCTTTGATACGATGGCATCATCATTTTCATCCATGTAGGATTTCGCTATATCATTGACCGTGATCAGTCCGTTCAGATGGTCTTCCTCATCTGTGATCGCCAGGGTAAACACGTTTTCCCTGCGCATCAGGGTCCACGCTTCCCTTACGGAAATATCGCTCCGGACGCCCGGTACTTCACGGATGTCCATGTCCTTGACGCGCGTACCGATATTTGTCATCAGGAGCGGCAGCTCCGCATTAAAACGGTCCAGCACATACTGGGTCTCCGGATTCGGCTGGCCGGCCCGGCACGCAACATACTTTTTCTCAGGATCGATCTGATTTTTCAGATAGGTATAAGAAATCGCCGAACAGATGGAATCCGTATCCGGATTCTTATGACCGACGACGCATACTGTCCTTCTTTTTGCTCCTGTTGTCTCCATCTGCTTTGTTTCCATGCTTTCTGCCATTCCGCGGCTCCTCCGATAATTAATGATCTTCTGTTTTGTTTTCTTATTTTTCAATTCCGTCCCGCGCCGGTACGCCATTGTCAAACGGATGTTTTATCTTTCGTATTTCAGAAATGTAATCCGCAGCACTGCGCAGCCGCCCTCCCGGATCCTGTCCTGTCAGGATCACCTCCAGATGCTCCGGCTTTTCATCAAGGAAGCCGGCCAGGAGCTCTTCATCCAGAAGTCCTGCCCGGATGGCATACAGCGCTTCATCAAGAAACAGCACATCGTACCCCTCCGACCTGACTTTCCGGGCGATCTCCTTAAGCAGCCCGTCGTAATACGCCCGGCGTTCCCTTTTTTCCTCCTCCGTCATCCGGAAGCTGAACCTTACCCGGGACGGACCATCCAGCAGGTCGATATTGGGGATGCTGCCCAGGACTCTCCTCTCTGCTCCCGAGTTATCTTTCATGAACTGAAAGATCAGGACTTTTTTCCCTGCCCCGGCGGCGCGCGCGCACAGTCCCATGCCGCAGGTCGTTTTCCCTTTCCCGTCGCCGCAGTAAATGTGAATGAGGCCGGTTTTCGTCAGATCTTTCGTTTTCATAAACGGCTTCCTCCCATGCAGTTCAAGTGTAACACAGCGGCCGCGACTTTACAATCTCCCCCTTCTGGTGCTATGATACGGAATAACTGTTTGATCACTGCGGACTATTATGGCTTAACCGCAGCCGGACCCGGAGGAACTTCCGGCGGTTCAATGAGGTATTCCATGGCAAACCGAGCTTCCCGTCATCTGTTCATTCAAAGCATTCTTCTCGCCTCGGCGCTCACGGCCGGCGGCTGTGCTTCCCCTGACGTGCGCAGCACGCAGACGGAAAAGGCTGAGAATGCTTCTGAGAGCATATACGAAGATATTCTTCCCGAATCGGAATCTGCCTCTGAGGAAGAAACGGAAGCCGGGACTGAGGGAGAGCTTCTGCCTGACGAGGC
>CADCOP010000157.1 GCA_902803065.1 uncultured Lachnospiraceae bacterium
AAACCGAAGATGATATTCTTCTTTGACGAAGCGCATCTTCTGTTCAAGATGGCTTCGAAGAATCTTCTCAGCAAGATCGAGCAGGTCGTTAAACTCGTTCGTTCCAAGGGCGTAGGCGTATACTTTATAACGCAGAGCCCGTCGGATATTCCGGACGGAGTCCTCTCCCAGCTGGGCAACAAGGTGCAGCACGCGATGCACGCGTATACGCCGGCAGAGCAGAGAAAGGTTCGCGCTGCAGCGCAGTCCTTCCGCGAGAACCCCGAATTCAACACGATCGATGTCCTGCAGGAGCTTGGCATTGGCGAAGCCCTTGTATCCGTGCTTGATGAGGAAGGCATTCCGACCATTGTCAAGCGTGTGAAGATCCTTCCGCCGCAGAGCCAGATGGGTTCTCTTGATGATACAGTCCGTGAGAACATGATCTTCGGCAGCGTCCTGTACTCAAAGTATACACAGGAGATGGACCGCGAATCCGCGTATGAGATACTTGAGCAGAGAGCACTGACGGAGGCTGAGAATGTCCGCCAGGCAGAGGAAGAGAAGGAGCGCCAGAAGGCTGAACTGGCAGCTGAGAAGGAGCGGATGAAGGAAGAGGCTGAAGCCGAGAAGCAGAGGCTCCGCGAGGAGGCTGCCGCCCAGAAGCAGAAAGAGCGCGAGGAAGCCGCGGCGCAGCGCGAGAAGGAAAGAGAAGAGCAGCGGGTGAAGACAGAGATGGGCCGTGTGGCAAGCACAGCCGCGGGAACGGTCGGCAGAACTGTCGGAAATGCTCTCGGATCCGCGATCGGAGGAAAATTCGGCAAGACGCTCGGCGGAAATGTAGGCGCGCAGCTTGGCAGAGGAATCCTCAGAACACTTTTCAACAAAAAATAAAAAAGATAACAGAATGAATACGCGGCGCGCACCGCGCGCCGCGGACGGAAAGGAAGATACAGATATGAACATGGGAAGATTGTATAAGCTTATTTACAAGGGAGCTCTGGATCCGGAGGCAAAGGCGCAGGCTAAGGAAGAAATGCTTCGCGAGATTCTGGAGATCGATAATGTCCGGACCGCTTATTTTTCAGAGGATCCGGAAGGAATCGTAATTTTCACGGCAGACGGGGAGTATACCGATGTCATGAACCGCGTGGTCAACATCGTCAGCCGCACCGTCAGCAATGTGAGCTCCAAAGCCTCGGCAGATCTGTCCTTCGTTCGTTTTGTGGAAGAATAAAGACCGGTATCGTATGAAACTGTATTTTGCCCCGATGGAGGGGATCACGCTTTCCGTGTTCCGGAACATGTTTGATGCATGGTTTCCGGGCACGGATGTTTATTTTTCGCCATTTCTTGTGGCGAATCAGACGCTGCATTTCAAAAACAAGGAGATACGGGATATCCTTCCTGAGAATAATGAGAGGATCTGCCTCGTACCGCAGCTTCTCACGAACAAGGCTGACCAGTTTGCCTGGGGCATCCGGGAACTGGAGACATACGGTTACAGCCAGATCGATCTGAACCTCGGCTGCTCCATGCCGCAGGTCGCGAAAAGAGGAAAAGGCGCGGGGTTCCTTGCGGATCCGGAGGTCCTGGACCGTTTTTTTGATGACGCATTCGAACAGATCCGCGGGGAGAATGTGAAGATCTCCGTGAAAATGAGGATCGGGACGAAGGACCCGGCGGAAGTCAGGGATCTTGTCGGGGTGGTGAACCGGTATCCGTTCTGTGAGGTGATCGTGCATCCCCGGCTGATGACCGACCTTTACAGCGGAGATCCGGATATGGACGCTTTTCGATATGTATATGATAACTGCGTTCATCCGGTCTGCTACAACGGAGATATTTACACGGCAGAGGATTACAGCAGGATATGCTCTGAGTTTCCGCGGCTCTGCGCAGTCATGATCGGACGGGGCTTCCTCCGGGATCCCGGTCTGATGCGCGCCATCCGGGGAGAAGGGGAGACGCCGCCATCTTACATCCGGGACTACCATGACGCTTTATTTGCCGCTTACTGCAGCCTGTACCCGGACCCGAGACAGGCCGTGACAAAGATGAAAGAGCTCTGGTATTACATGAGGCACAGGTTCGAAGGAAAGGAACGGGTGCTGAAAGACATTAAAAAAGCCGCTTCACCTGCGCAGTACAGGGAAGCGGCAAACCGTATGTTTTCCTGATCTTAAATGACTCTTGTCTTAAATGGCTCTTGTCGCGTGCAGGAGCCATTCTTTTTCGTCTCCCTCAAGATAGGGGGAGATCTTTTCATATACCGTTCTGTGGTAGCGGTTCAGCAGCTCTCTTTCTTTTTCACTCATCATTTCGGGAACGACAGCGTCCAGATCGAAAGGAACCATGGTCAGCGGCTCAAACTGCATGAACTGGAGCGAGCCGTTCACAGGTCCCTTCGTGCAGACCATCAGGTTTTCGTGACGGATGCCGAATTTTCCTGCCAGGTAATAGCCGGGCTCGTCAGAGGTAACCATACCCTCTTCAAAAGCGTATTCCTTTTTGCCCGGAACATATTTCCAGTGAATGCGCTGCGGGCCTTCATGCACGTTGAGAACATGGCCGACTCCGTGGCCTGTGCCGTGGTTGAAGTCCTCGCCGATCTCCCAGAGCGGCTCGCGCGCAAGATAATCAACGTTTCTTCCGGTGCACCCGTAAGGGAACTTCGCATTGCAGAGGTTCAGGTGACCGCGGAGGACGCGCGTGAAGAATTCTTTTTCCTGATCCGTGACGGGACCGAGGACGATGGTGCGGGTTATATCCGTGGTTCCTTCCAGGTACTGACCGCCCGTATCAGCCAGAAGCATTCCCTTTGGCTGCAGAGCAGCGTTCGTCTCCGGAGTCGCGCTGTAATGGATGATGGCTGCATGAGCCGCGTAGCCCATGATCGGGTCAAAGCTCGGCCCCAGATAGTTTCTGCCCTTTTCCCTGAATTCTTCGAGCTTGCGGGCAGCGGAGATCTCCGTGATCTCCTCTTTTCCCACATGTGTTTTCAGCCAGTAGATGAAACGGGTCACAGCGACTCCGTCGCGGATATGGGCCTTCCGGATGTTGGCAACCTCTACCGGATTCTTGGCTGCCTTCGGGACGAGCGTCGGGTTTGTGCCCTCAACGATCGTTACCTCCTGCGGAATGCGGGAGAGAAGCGCGTAGTTGACTGCATTTTTATCAAGAAGGACGCTGCGGCCGCCGGGAAGGGACGCAGCCTTTTTGTATACATCACCGTAGGGCGCGATGGTCACGCCATCCTGTTCAAGCTTTCTGCGGAGTTCTTCACTGACAGCTTTCTCCTGAACGTACCACCACACGCGGCTCTGGCTCATGACGAGATAGGAGAGGATGACCGGATTGCAGGTCACGTCATCGCCGCGGAGGTTCAGGAGCCAGGCAATATCATCCAGCGACGCAAGAAGGAAATAGTCCGCGTGCTGTTCCTTCATGGCAGTGCGCATCCGGCGGATCTTGGCGCTGCGCTCCAGCCCTGTATAGACGGAGCTGATCTCCCATACAGGCTTTGCGGACATGGGAGGACGGTCTTCCCAGATCTCACCGACCAGATCGCAGTCCGCGCAGACGGATGCTCCGCGGGAGGAAAGGAGCTTTTCATAGTCCTCACCTTCAACAGCTGTTACGGTCCTTCCGTCGAAGCCGAGAACATCGCCCTCACCCAGAAGATCTGCAATGAATTCACGGATCGTGGGAACTCCATTTTCGCCCATCTTCATCAGGGCAACGCCGGAATCCTTCAGCTGGTCTTCAGCCTGAAGGAAATAGCGGCCGTCTGTCCAGAGCCACGCGCCGTCCAGTGAGATAAGAGCGGTGCCCGCTGAGCCGGAAAAGCCTGTGATGTATTTCCGGCATTTGAAATAATCTCCTACATATTCGGAATTGTGAAAATCATCGGTCATGACCAGATAAGCTGTCATGCCATGAGCGCGCATTTTTTCGCGAAGCGCCTCAATTCGTTCCGGTACTGTCATGTCCTGATACCTCCCGGGGTCATCCCCCTGTTCTGAATTAAATGTATGCTGTGTAAAGCTGCGGTCTCAGATGTTCTTCTCATAGATCAGCAGAAGACCTTTGAGCAGCAGCTCATTATCGAGTATGATGTCCTGCCTGCAGAGGGGCGTGATGGTTTCGGCAAGCCCGCCGGTAGCGATGACTGTGGTTCTCATCCCGAGTTCATCCATGATCCTTTCAGTCATCCCGTCGATGCATGAAGCGTTTCCGTACAGGATGCCGCTCTTCATGGAGTCAATGGTATTTCTCCCGATCAGACGTTTTGGCGGATCGAGACTGATCCTTGGCAGCTGGGATGTCCGGCTCGTCAGCGAATCCAGCGACACCCGGATGCCCGGCAGGATCATTCCCCCGATATAGTTTTTCTTCTCATCCACGACCGCGAATGTGGTTGCTGTCCCCATGTCAATAATGATCAGCGGACACGGATACTCTGCGATAGCGGCAACCGCTCCGACGATCAGGTCAGCTCCGACGCTGGCGGGGTTGTCCATCAGGATATTCAGCCCGGTTCTGATTCCAGGTCCGACCACCATGGCAGTGCATCCGGTGATCTTTTTAACTGCCGAGGAGATCAGGGATGTGATCGGAGGAACGACCGAAGCAATGATCGCGCCTGAGATGCAGGACGGCTTAATGTTGTGAAGTTCAAGGACCGTTTTGACAGAGATGGCATGTTCAAGATCCGTTTTCTGTTGATCTGTGGATATGCGTTCCGTAAACAGGATGTTTCTGTTGTCGATGCAGCCGAGAACGATGTTCGTATTACCTATATCAATGGCGAGTATCATGGCTGGAGTCCTTTCTTTAAGATGCCGGGACCCGCCCGGGGTCCTGCACGGTGAAGAATCAATTAGAGCGGCTGCAAAAGTATTGGCAGCCGCTCAGCGGTGTTCAGCTTCAGTCAGCGATCGATCAGGCGGGCCTTGATCAGCGCTGTGCCGATCGCTCCGGTGAGAACAGAGGAAGCAATCATTTCAAAGACGGCATTTATGCCGACAAAAGCGCAGATAAAGAGAATGACATTTCTTCCGCCCATCAGGCCCTGTACATACTCTGTGTTTCCGAAGAGGAGAACAAGCGCGCTCATAAAGAACACGGTATTAAGGAAGGCAGAGCAGAAGCCTGTGATCACGCAGGAAACATACGCATTCGCTTTATTTCTGAAGAACCTGTAAATATAGCCTAACAGAAAGCCGTCCAGAAGACGGGGGATAAAGCGCTGGATAAACGCAAGCACGGGATTGATGGAAAACAGTGTGGCACCCATGGCACTTGTACCGCCGACTCCGATACACTGCAGGAATGAGGTCATTCCGAATACAGCGCCGGCAATGGCTCCGCCTTTCGGACCGAGTGCAATGGCTGCGATGGCGACCGGAATGATGTTGAGGGTGATCGCCAGGGGACCGATGTTCAGATATCCAAGCGGGGTGTAGGCCATGAGAAGCAGGATAGCTGTGATGAGGCCGAGAACTACGAGTGTGCCGGTACGGCGGCTGGTGAATCCGGATACTGCAGATGTGTTTGTATTCATTTTTTTCCTCCTGTTATTATTCCCTGCTTTCATCGGATCTGCGAGGAAGCGGTATGGACAGAAAAGCAAAGACAGGTAAAGCGGCGGAAATGCTGTCCGTTCAGGTACAGCTTCCCGCGATCGTCTGCTGTTTTCCGCTCCGGCTTCCGGGCAGAAGGCCCGTGTCAGCTGGTGGGATACAATACATGAACGCAGGCGGCTGCTTCGCTGTCCTTCCTGCGTTCCGGTTTCGTCAGGAGTATATCACGTTTCGTGAAGCAAAGCAAGAATGGACTCCTGATTTTTGGGAGTGTATTATTGGGGATTTTGTGATAAGATGGTAGGAGCCGCATGCCCGGGCGAAGCCGGCGGGGCTGCCGCGGCGTTAATAAGCACTGGAAATAAGCGCTTGAAAATAAGTACTTGAGAATATATGCTTGTGAATAAGCGTTTTATATGAAAGGAAAAGGATATGCTGACAGGAAAAACAGTGATCCTCGGAGTCTCGGGCGGTATTGCGGCGTATAAGGCGGCGTATCTTGCAAGACTGCTTGTGAAGGCGCACGCGCAGGTACATGTGATCATGACTCAGAATGCGCAGGAATTCATTACGCCGGTCACGTTTGAAACTCTGACCGGACATAAATGCCTGACACACACATTTGACAGGAATTTTGAGTTCAAGGTGGAGCACGTGGAGCTTGCGAAGGCTGCGGACCTTGCCCTGGTAGCGCCTGCCACGGCGAATGTCATGGCAAAACTTGCTGCGGGGATCGCGGATGATATGCTGACCACAACGCTTCTCGCGTGCGACTGCCCCAGACTGATCGCGCCGGCCATGAACACGCGCATGTACAATAACCCGGTCACGCAGGATAACATGAAGCGCCTGAAGGGATACGGATGGAAGATCATTGAACCCGCGAGCGGACTTCTTGCCTGCGGTGATGAGGGGAAGGGAAAGTTTCCCGATGAGTCGCTTATTGTGGAGCATGTTCTCAGGGAGATCGCTTTTGAAAAGGATCTCGCCGGAAAGAAGGTGCTCGTGACAGCAGGACCGACACAGGAAGCGCTGGATCCGGTGCGGTTCCTCACGAATCATTCGAGCGGCAAGATGGGCTACGCCCTTGCAAGAATGGCAATGCTGCGCGGCGCGGATGTGACCCTTGTCAGCGGGAAAACAGCGCTTCCTGAGCCTCCGTTTATCACGTTCGTTCCGATCGTGAGCGCGCGTGATCTGTTCGAGGCTGTAACACAAAGGGCGCAGGAGCAGGATATTATCATAAAAGCGGCCGCAGTTGCGGATTACAGACCGGCATCGGTTTCCGATGAGAAGATCAAAAAAAGTGACAGCGAACTGTCCATAGCGCTGGAGCGCACGGAGGATACGCTCAGATACCTTGGCGAGCACAAGCGCAGCGGACAGCTCCTCTGCGGTTTCGCCATGGAAACATCGCAGATGGAAGAGAGGGCCCGGGATAAGCTGATCCGGAAGAATCTGGACCTGATCGCGGCCAATAATGTTAAGGTCGCCGGAGCCGGTTTCGGAACGGATACGAATGTCATCACTCTCATCTCAGCGGATCGGACAGACCGGCTTGAGCTCATGAGCAAGGAGGATGCGGCCTTAAGAATACTGGACCGTCTCGCTGAGCTGGGAGGTTTCGGCAAGGATCAGGAATAATTTCGGTAAAATCATTTTGGAGGAAATAGAACTATGGCAAAAGAATGCAGCAACTCTTCATGTACAAAATCAAGCTGTGAAGGCTGTCCCAGCGCCGGCAAAAAACCGGAAAGCATGCGGCTGGAACAGAACGCGTACTCTCAGATCAAACATGTGATCGGAGTAGTCAGCGGCAAGGGCGGCGTAGGAAAATCGCTCGTTACGGCAGCTCTCGCGAACCAGCTTGCAGGCATGGGATACAGAGTGGGCATCATGGACGCGGATATTACGGGACCGTCGATTCCCAAAATGTACGGTATCAAGGGCCCCGCAGAGGTCGTGAATGAGGATATCCTTCCCATTCTTACAAAGAATGATATCAAGGTCATGTCTCTGAATCTGCTGATGCCGGATCCGGAAAAGGCCGTGATCTGGAGAGGACCGATCATTGCCGGCGTTGTCCGCCAGTTCTGGACAGATGTGATCTGGGGAGAGCTTGATTATCTTCTGGTGGACATGCCGCCCGGAACAGGAGATGTGCCGCTTACGGTATTCCAGTCTCTGCCGGTCGACGGCATTATGATCGTGACCAGCCCGCAGGATCTGGTACAGATGATCGTGAATAAGGCGTGCAACATGGCGGAACTCATGAACATTCCGGTCCTTGGCCTGATCGAGAACTACAGCTATCTTGTATGTCCTGACTGCGGAAGGAAGATTCAGGTGTTCGGTGAAAGTCATGCGGATGAAGCTGCAGAGGGAAAGGGACTGACCGTCGCCGGCAGGATTCCCATCGATCCCGCGTTCGCAGAAGCGGCTGATCAGGGCGCTTTTGCCGGCGTGGATATTGCTGAGCTGAAAGAGGCAGCCCAGATCTGCAGGAAGCTCGGTTAATGCGCAAAAAAGCTGGCAGATATGCCGAAGATGAGTCATCGGCAGTTCCGCCAGCTTTTATTCTTGTCTTTTACGGATCGTGTCTGTGGTTATTTGTATAAGAGTATCAGCATGTGCCGGTGTGATCATGTAACCATGAATTGACTCAGAGCTGTTGTGAAACTGTGCTCATCTTCGCTGTAGCGTACGGTAAGCGTGTGCCTGAGGTCGAGGCTCATGACGCCAACCAGGGACTTTGC
>CADCOP010000158.1 GCA_902803065.1 uncultured Lachnospiraceae bacterium
CCCGCTGCAGGATCCTCTGGTTCAGCTCGGCCAGGATCCTTGATAAGGGCTTCTGCCTGAATGGTGACAGGATCGAATACCACGACGGGGAAAAAGTGACGGAACTTCTTGAGGTGAAAAAGCTTCACATTCCGGGAATCCACAATTATGAAAATGTCATGACTGCCGCAGGCATGGCTCTTGCTTTCGGGGTGCCGATGGATGAGATCAGGCAGGTATGTCTGGAGTTTCGCGCGGTAGAGCACAGAATCGAATTCGTCGCAGAGAAAAAAGGCGTTGTATATTACAATGATTCAAAGGGAACGAACCCGGACGCCGCGATCCGCGGGATCCGTGCCATGGACCGGCCGACGATACTGATCGGCGGGGGATATGACAAGGGCAGCACGTATGAAGAGTGGATCAGGGCATTCGACGGCAAGGTCAGGTACCTTGTGCTGATCGGACAGACACGGGAGAAGATAGAGAAAGCAGCGCACACGTGCGGCTTTACGGACACGATCCTTGCAGATACATTTGAAGAGGCTTTCAGCATATGCGTGGAGAAAGCGCGGCCGGGGGATGCGGTTCTGCTCTCGCCGGCGTGCGCGAGCTGGGGCATGTTCCCGAATTACGAAGCCAGGGGCAGGCTGTTCAAGGAACTTGTACACAAGCTGCCTGACTGAGTGCAATAGAGATTTAAGACCGCCCGTTGACAGGAGCCGGCACGGGCGGGGAAAAATGACAGACCGGCAGGGGAGAACAGGATGGACAGGAGTGAAAGAAGAAGAGGTGGGGGTGCAGGGATCATTGCTGTACTGATCATTGCCGTTCTGCTGCTCGTGCTCGTATTCGTGTTCAGAATACGTGAGTTCAACGTTTCTGTGGCAGGAGAAAGCAGACATACAACTGAAGAGATCCGCAATGATCTCAGTTATGATTTCCTTACAAAAAATACCCTCTATTTCGCGTGGAAATACAGAAACGCGACGGAAGAACCGCGGGCTCCTTATCTTCAGTCTGTCCGCGCCAAGATCATTTCGCCTTCCGCCGTACAGGTCGTTATCCAGGAGAAAAGCCTGGTTGGGCGTGTACTCTACAACGGAAACAATGTGTACTTTGACCGGAGCGGCAACGTACTCGAGATCACGGGCGATGTATATGAAGAGATACCGCTGATCACAGGCGTAACCATGGAGCAGCCTGAGCTTTATAAGAAGCTGCCCGTCAATTCCACGACACTGCGCAACACCATGCTCTCGATTGCTGAGCTGATGCTTGATTCGAAACTGAATCCGGATGAGATCTCCTTTGACGAGCAGTCAAATATCTTCATCAACATCGGGACTGTGGTCGTGGCACTTGGCCAGGACGAGTACCTTGAAGAGAAGGTATCCAACCTGGAGACGATCTATGATAAGGTCGCTGCTCAGACAGGAACGCTGAACATGACCGCCTTCACAGGCAAAAACGAGACGATCACATTTACGAAAGATGAGGAAGAGACGGAGGCAGAAACGGAAGCGCCGGAGGGCAGTACAGGCGAGACCGGACTTGAGCCGGATGACGGCTCCGGTACGGGAAATACTTCTGATCAGCCGGAAACACAGGAGACGCAGAGCCAGAGCAGCTCACTCAACAGCGGTACGACTTTCCAGGCGTTCGACTCTTATGGAACTCTTCACAATGATGCTCAGGTCGTAGGCGGAAATATAGTCGATTCGTATGGTAATCCGCTGGCGGGATGCTATATCAATGAGAGCGGACAGGTCGTTGACGCGTACTGGAACATCGTCTTTACACTGGATGGATATACGGCTCCTCAGAGCACATCTGACTCTTCATCGCAGGAGAATGCGGATACGTCATCCGGGCAGCAGACGAGCGAGACACAGGCATCTTCCGGCCTCAACAGCAACGGGACCTTCCAGGCGTTTGACTCCAACGGAACTCTGCATAATGACGCGCAGGTCATCAACGGAGTGATCGTGGATTCCTACGGCAATGTGCTGGCGGGCTGCTATATTAATGAGAGTAACCAGGTCGTTGACGCATACTGGAATATCGTCTACCAGTTTTAAGTTTTAAACAGTCACGGATTTCCCCGTTCGCGCTGAGCTTTTTGAAAATTGGACTTGCTAAATCGGGGAAATGCTTATATTATTAGTGTATATGTCATGACTGGCTCATAAGATGGGAGGAAACATCGTGTTAGAAATTATGTCAAGTGAAACGGAATCCGCAGCTCGGATTATAGTTATCGGCGTAGGCGGAGCAGGCAATAATGCCGTTAACCGCATGGTCGAGGACACGATCGGCGGAGTTGAGTTCATTGGAATTAATACAGATAAACAGGCGTTGACTCTGTGCAAGGCACCGACTACCATCCAGATCGGAGAAAAGGTAACAAAAGGCCTTGGCGCCGGTGCGCGTCCGGAGATCGGACAGCAGGCTGCTGAGGAGAGCACGGAGGAGATCAGGCAGGCTATGCAGGGAGCGGACATGGTATTCGTAACCTGCGGCATGGGCGGCGGTACAGGAACGGGCGCTGCACCGGTCGTTGCCGGAATCGCCAAGGAAATGGGAATACTGACGGTCGGTGTCGTAACAAAGCCGTTCCGTTTTGAGGCCCGCGTGCGTATGACCAACGCGCTTTCAGGCATCGAGAGACTGAAAGAGAATGTCGATACTCTGATCGTTATTCCGAATGATAAGCTTCTTGAGATCGTTGACCGCAGGACGACTATGCCGGAAGCCCTGAAGAAGGCAGACGAAGTACTGCAGCAGGCAGTACAGGGCATCACCGACCTGATCAATATGCCGGCTCTGATCAACCTTGACTTTGCTGATGTCCAGACCGTTATGAAGGATAAGGGCATTGCCCATATCGGTATCGGCCAGGCTAAAGGCGATGACAAGGCTCTCGAAGCCGTTAAGCAGGCTGTTGCCAGCCCGCTGCTTGAGACGACCATCCAAGGCGCTTCTCATGTGATCATTAACATCTCCGGAGATATCTCCCTGATGGATGCAAATGACGCGGCTAGCTATGTTCAGGAACTGGCCGGAGATGACGCGAACATCATCTTTGGCGCCATGTATGATGACACATACGCTGATGAAGCGAGCATCACTGTGATCGCGACAGGCCTCGAAGACCAGAACCAGGCTGAAAAGAAGACGCAGC
Source organism: uncultured Lachnospiraceae bacterium (assembly GCA_902803065.1). GTDB lineage: Bacteria > Bacillota > Clostridia > Lachnospirales > Lachnospiraceae > Merdiplasma. The sequence goes on from CADCOP010000158.1 coordinate 3,164, forward strand.
CCGCCCGCAGAAATGCGCCGGACTACCGGTTTCCCAAGGAAGAAACAAGACCGGAAGGCGGTTTCTCATTCCAGAGGAGCAGCAGGGAAAGTTCCCAGACTTCAAAAGCTCCGTCAACGCCGTCGTCACGTCTGCGCGCTCCGGAAGCAAAGGGCGCGGAGAGGGACATCCAGATTCCGGAATTCCTGAGAAGGAACTGATCGGACCGGGCCTTGCCGGGATCAATCCGTCATTTTAAATTGAAATAGAAAGGGGCTGTTAATAAGTCCCATGAAAAAAGAACGCTTTCAGGTATAAAG
>CADCOP010000159.1 GCA_902803065.1 uncultured Lachnospiraceae bacterium
CTCTTTTTACGAGCGGCACCGGACTGTCCAATCTTTCAGAAAGTACTGGATAAGTACTTTGGCGGTGTGGAAGATGAGAAAACCCTGCGCATGCTTGAAAAGGAAGCAGACTGACCTGAAGCATGGACCAGAGGATGGGATACGTTTATGGAAAAGAAAAAGTGGGAAGCAGGCGTCAGGCTTTTAACCTTCTTACGCAATACAGAACGCTCTACGAGGAGCGGATCCTGGGACTTAAGAAGCTAAATCGAATTTGCAGAGGTGAAATATGACTGTAGACATCCTGTTCCTTGGGAACTCTTACTATGCTTTCACCATTGATCCGGAAGTGCGGAGTTTTATCCGTTCTCTGGATAAATCGAAAGTTGGTAAGATCGTCAATTTCGGCTCTGCTGCAATGCTCAATTCCACTTACAAGAAAGTAAAATCAAAGATTTGCGTCAAAGTAATCCAGCATCAGCTCAAACTCCTCAGGCAGATAATCATGGTCCAGCCCATCGTAATAATGGAATTCAAGCTTGTCTGCCGCATCATATAATGCGTAGACCTCTTCCATCTTTTTCTGAATATACTCTACCCCGGACAGCGGACTTCCGATATCTTCCGTCCCCATAAGCTGCACATAATTGCGCGGTGCAATGAGACTTACAACCTGCTCCGTATCGAATTTAGCAAGCATACCGGGCACCCAGTTAAAGAATGCATGCCATTTGATGTTCCCTGTCTTAATGAAATCCTGCATGCGGGTAAGGCAGGCAACACTTACCGTCACTTTCACGCGCTCATCCAAGGCTGCCAGCCAGTTTGCCCTGGTGCCGCCCATGCTCATTCCGGTAACACCGATCCTGTCAGGATCCACCTCTTCACGAGCAGATAAGTAATCCAGTGCACACTGGTCATCCCGGATGATCATTCCCATGTAGGATATCCCCTGCACTGTGAAATATTTATACAGGGAGGCTTCTTCCGCAAGCCCGGTTTCTTTTTCTCCGGTTGAGGGGTCTACGCCAGGGCCCTGACCGCTGCGTGTTGTAAATGCATAGGCATCGATCGCCATTACAATGTATCCTCTTTTGATGAACTCATCTACCAGCGGCTGTCCTTCATCTGCAAGCGGCCAGCTGAAAAGGACTTCGTTCTGTCCGGTCTCGAACTCATCTCCATGATAATGAAGGTATAAGATCGCGGGTGCCTTCCCGGTCAGGTCTTTCGGAATGTAGATGGTTCCCGGCACATTGTCCCCATATGCGTCATTCATATAGAATTTTTCAAAGGTCATGATCGGAGTTTCCCCGGTCTCATATACTTCAACTTCCGGCGCTGCAGGCCTTGCCGGGATATTGCCGAGCGTTTCCACGACCGTATCATGGATCTCCTGGCGCTGTGCTTCCCAGGCCTCAAGGTTATCCGGTACGATAAGCTCAGGAGTTTCTACCAGCCGGTCGGCCCAGTCCGTTACGATCACGTTCTCATCGGAAGCATTCAAGGGAATGTCCTCGGTGGTATCATAGCTTTCTGCATATGCAGAGCTGCAAAGAAGAAATGTTGCCGCAATCAGTAGTAGTGTCATTCTCATTACTTTCTTTCCCCCTTCCTATGTTGGATGACTGCCATAGCGTTACATTTTCATGATACCATATCCACAGGAATATAGGGACCAGTGAAGAAGCATAAATACAAGAAAATACAGACGTCGGTGTTTGTATTTAAGAGTTTTTTTGAACTGGGCAGCACCAAATGTGAGGCTGTCACAGTCAAAAAGGTTTGCCATGGGAAAGGGGCTTGGTTTAAGATAAGATAGAGAAGGCGGAGCTTGATTGCATAGGGATGTGTCCATGGAGGATAACTATGCGGATAGGCATAGCTCATTACGAGAGGAGGTTCCGAAGATGAAAAAAGCAAACTCTCTGAAAGTGATTCTGATTTTGATTGCAGCGATATTGTCGTCGATTTCAATTCAGGCTTCTTCAGTCAATCATACAAAGCCGGCCGGCGACGCTCAGACAGACGAAGCTTTGAATCACGACAAGTCTATGCTTTCCAGTTTGAACAAAGGGAAAGCCCTGAAAAAAGGAGATTGTATTGGAATCACTGCTCCGGCTTACTACATCAAGGATAATGATTTCAATCAGGCTGTCATGTTTCTGCGTATTCTGGGCTACAAAGTCAAGGTGATGAAATCCTGTACCAGCAGATTCTGGTATTTTGCCGGAAGCGACAGACTAAGAGCAAAAGATCTCAATGAACTGTTTGAGGACGACAGTGTAGATGCGATCCTGTGTTTGAGAGGCGGATATGGCTGCACCCGGATACTTGATTATCTTGACTATGAGATGATTGCAGAGCATCCAAAGCTGCTGATCGGCTTCAGTGATGTTACCGCATTGCATATTTCACTGATGGAAAAGTGCGGCCTTTCAACCGTATGCGGTCCGATGCTTTCTTCTTTCAAAGATATTTATTCACAGTACATCGCACAGCTTTTTCAGAA
>CADCOP010000160.1 GCA_902803065.1 uncultured Lachnospiraceae bacterium
GCCTGTGTGATGGCATCAGCAACAGCTGCCTTGATGGCATCGGAAGTTACGGTAGCGCCTGTAACGGAATCAACGTTGTAGGCGTTTGCGTCAACGATGGCTGCCGGGATCTGCTCCAGCGGAAGAGAAGCGATCTCGGGTGTTTCGTTCTGCTCTGTAACGACAACAGAAGTGATCACGCCGCCCTCAAAGGTGGTCTCAACGACAACGGGACCGTCTTTGCCGTCAGCGCTTGCTGTGTAGGTGCCGTCTGTGACAGCAGCCTGTGCAGCCATGCCGAAGCATACGACTGCAGCCATGGGAAGGATCAGATGCATCATTTTCTTGCTCATGGTATTTCCTCCTTGAATAAGATATAATTATTACAGAGCAGCCTTGCAAAACATGCTCTGTTAATTAAATATCATTATAAAGGGAATGTTAAAAAATGTACAATATGGAAACATAATGAGGAATAAGAAGAAAAACTTATAAATAAATCCTGCCTGGGAGGGCAGAAAACCGGAAGGACAGAGTACTCACATGAAGATTCAGCAGATATCCTACTTTGTTACATTGGCGAGGACACTGAGCTTTACCAAAACGGCGGAGGTCCATTTTATTTCGCAGACGGCTGTTTCACAGCAGATCCGGCTGCTTGAGGAGGATCTCGGAGCGCAGCTGTTTGCGCGCAGCAACCGGCGCGTCGCTCTTACGCCGGCCGGGAGACGGTTTTATGAGCAGGCTGTCAAGATCCTTGACCTGATCGAGATCGCCCGGCAGCAGGTCAGGGAAGCGCCGCAGCACCAGAAGGAACTGGTGATCGGACTGGCCGGCGTGGATAACAGCTATGTTGTTCAGCTTATGAAGGGAATGACGGATCGGTATTCCGATGTCGGGCTGGCATTTCAGAAATGTACGTATGATCAGATACTGCAGGGGGTGCTGAACCGGCAGATGGATCTTGGCATTACGCTCGAGATGTACCCGTCAGATGTGCCGGAAATCGAAAAAAGGACGGTAGCCCATCTGCCGCAGTACGCTGTTGTCAGCAATAAGAGCCGTTTTGCCCAGCATAACAGCCTGACCAGGAAGCAGATGGATGGCGAGGACTACTATATGCCGAAGACATCGCGGCATACGGCCGGCAGGATGCAGGATGTATTCCGGGAAGCAGGATGCAGTCATATCCGCGTGATCCAGGAAGATTCTATGGACAGTGTGCTGTTGAAAATATCGTTTGGCCAGGGCTTCACGATCATGGCTGAATCAGCGCTTCACTGGATCTCGCCCGAGCTGAACCTTGCTGTTATTCCCCTGGAGAATGAAACAGTGCCGCTGTGCTTTATGCGGAACAGGGAAAATGAACACCCTGCGCTTGATTTTGTATTTAACAGCTCGCGATAAGAGGATAATGCAGATACAGGTCAGCAGCATGACAATATAAGATAACAGTCCGGATAACAGGGGAACCGCAGAAACGGAATGGCACTATGACCGAATAAGAAAACAGCCCCGGAAGACAGGAGTACTGTCTCCGGGGCAGGATCTGCGATTGAATACGGGACTGTATCGGAGTCTGTTTTACTGGACCTTGGCTAGCTGCTCGCACCATCTCTGCATGATGCCAACAGCCGTTTCATCCTGGTCTTCGAAAACAGCCTGGTACATCAGGGTGTACTCTTTGCCGTTCAGGGTGTAAACTTCCCGGATGAGATTGCGCTCCGGCTCGGCAAGGAAGAAATCATACCGAAGGCCTTCTCTTTCGAAGTCCATGACAATGTATTCGCCGTCCGGCGCCTCTTCCTCATAAAGAACCTTATAGATAACATCGTCTGTCAGGTCCTCGAGGCAGTCGTCATCTGCCAGCTTTGACGGGTCGAGTGTCCCGTATTCCAGGCTCTTGATCATAAAGTTCCTTTCGCCCAGGAAGGCTGCGCGGGCAAGAAGCATGTCAAGCTGTGTGTTGGATACGGTTTCTGCGTCAAGCTCCGGGTTGTTCCTGAGAATCTCATCACGTACCGTGGTGTTTGCCCATTCGTGGATCTTTGACCACTGAGCCATGTCTTCTTCAACATTGTCATACTGTTCCCTGACGAAGGTCACATCCGTGGGATGGCAGAACAGATAGCAGTTATCGTCACTTTCGGCAAACATTTCCATGCCGTCCATTGCTCCGCATCTGAGCTGTTCAAACTCGGTTTCGGAAACACGGCGGATGGAGAAGATCCAGCCGGCTCTTTCGTAGTCCGGAGTCTGCTTAGCTGCTGCTTCTATGGAAGCAGTTTCCGAAACGCTGACGAGCTCTCCCGATTTAAGGTCTTCTGTCCGGACAGTAACGAGATCACGGATATCTTCCGGAATGTCAAATGCAATTTCCTGTACTTCAACTCTGTCGGGTTTTTCGGTACTTTCAGCAAACATGCAGGCAGCGGCGGATGCAGACAGCGCCGCGCACAGCA
>CADCOP010000161.1 GCA_902803065.1 uncultured Lachnospiraceae bacterium
TCGGTCTGTGCTTCTGTTGCGGCCTCTGTTTCTGCCTCCGCCTCTTTGATCGTGATCACTGCGTTCTCTTTCACAAATTCCATGGCCTTATCCATGATGAGGCTCTGGTGGATCTCCTTCTCACCGTATGCTGCTGTGAACTCGTCTACTGTCGCGTATCCCATTCTGTCAGCATACTTCTTGCAGCCTTCATTGAACTCTTCGTCAGAGATCTCGAGGTTCTCCTGCTCAGCGATCGCTTTGAGGATCATCTCCTGCTGCAGGCTTTCCTTCACTGCTTCGCCGGCTTCACTTTCGAAGGTCGCTTCATCGATACCGAAGTACAGCGGCAGGAAATCAGCGAATTCCATTCCATAGTAGGAAGCCATCTGTGAATAGTAGTTGCGCAGCGTATCAACAGAATAGGTGATCAGTTCTTCCGGATAATCGTTGACTGTGCAGGTATTGTACAGCTGGGTCATGAGCTCTGTGCGGATCGCGCCCTGCTGAGCTTCTTCCTTCTGTGCCTGTACCTGCTGGCGCTGATACTCCCTGTATCCGTCGATGGTGCTGTAAGCGCCGTCGCTCACCTTGCTGATCACCTCGTCAGTGATCTCCGGTGTTCTCTGTACGGAATTGACGGTAACTGTGAATACAACATCCTGTCCCGCGAGTTCTTCGCTTGCATAGTTCTCGGGGAATGTGAGGTTCAGATCGACCGTATCACCAATGGATGTGCCGATCAGGCCGGTCTCAAAGCCGTCGATGAACATTCCGGAGCCGATGGTCAGGTCGTAGCCCTGTGCTGTGCCGCCGTCAAACGCAACGCCGTCCTTCTTGCCTTCATAGTCGATGTTGGCAATATCGCCTTCCTGTACGGTTCCCTCTGTAAATGTATCATAGAGTCCGGAATCAGCTACCGCGCTTTCAATAGCGCTCTCCACGTCTTCATCCGTAACGGTAACAGCGTCAACTTCTACCGAAAGTCCGGTATACTGTCCCAGTGTCACATAATCAAGAGCCTTATACTCTGGTCTCTCGGCGATCTCTTCGATCGTGGCTTCCTCAGCCTCCTCGGAGATCTCCTCAGAAGCTTCTTCAGAGTCTTCCTCTTCAATGACATTTTCTGTTACAGCTTCCTCCGCTTCGCTGGCCGCTTCTTCTGTTTCAGTTACAACATCTTCTGAAACTGTCTCGACAGCCGCTTCCGCCTCGCTCATCATTTCAGATACTGTTTCTGCAGCCTCTGTTGTCTCTTCCGCGACAGCTTCCTGAGCTTCCGTTTCTTTTCCTGGCTCAGTCTGAGCCTCGGTCTGGGCCTTTGTCTCGGTCTGTGCCGGAGCTTCCGTCTCCTTTTCTTTCTTAGAGCATCCTGCCGCAAACAAGGCTGCCGTGAGAAGCAAGGTGAACATCATTCTTCTTTTCATTTCATTTCCTCCACATTTGTAATACAGATCTTGATCCATACCATATATAAAGCATTACCGCACCTCATCAGGCGTACCGGGGGGCCTGCGGCTCCCGCCGGCAGCACAGGCAGCGGCAATTCCGTATCAGTATAGCACAGTTTTTCCGGTTTGGAGACAAAACTTTATGAATATTCTGTGATTTGTGTTTCTCAATAATCGTTGCACTTTAAAAAAAGAGATGATAGAATAAATGGAATCATTCAATGATAATTGCAGGAGGTTCATATGTCAACGTTTGTAAAGGTAATGCTCGTTATTCTCGTAATACTGATCATTGCGCTGATCGTTCTGTATTTTGTGGGCAAACGCCTTCAGAAAAAACAGGAGGCATCCCAGGCGCAGATGGAGGCCATGAAGCAGTCCGTCTCCATGCTTATAATAGATAAGAAAATGCTTCCCCTGAAAAAATCAGGTCTCCCGCAGATCGTCATCGACCAGACACCCTGGATGATGCGCCGCTCCAAGCTTCCGATCGTCAAGGCCAAGGTTGGTCCGAGGATCATGACTCTCGTGGCAGACAACAATATCTTTGACCAGATCCCGGTCAAGAAGGAAGTCAGGGCAACCGTCAGCGGTATCTACATCATGGATGTCAAGGGTATCCGCGGACCGCTGGAGCAGCCCCCGAAGAAGCAGAGCCTGTGGCAGAAAGCCAAGGCAATGGTCTCCGGCAAGAGCGCAGCCGGCGGGAAATGATCGCGCGGTTCACTCTTCTTTAACAGCTAACAAAGTTTCGCAAAGCTTTTCTTTACCCGGCAGGCTTGATTCAAACATCACCCTGCCGGGTCTTTTTCTGCCGCTGATCAGGCCGCTTCCTTCCAGCCGCCGTTTGAGTTCTCTCGCTGTCCCCTCGCTGCCGTCAAGTACCGGTACATCTTCCCCGACGATTCCTCTTATCTCAGCGCGTACGAAGGGGTAATGCGTACATCCCAGAACGACCGCATCGATCTTTTCCGCCGAAAGTACTGGCTGCAAAAGATGTTCCAGGTATTCACTGATCTCAGATCCCGCCGTCTTTCCGTTTTCAATAAACTCAACCAGTCCCGGACATCCGAGGGGTACAACTTTCGTCTTTCCCTCAAACCTGGAAGCGAGTTCGTGGAATTTTTCTCCACGGACAGTCATGGGTGTTGCCATGACAAGGACCGTTGGGTGCTCTTTCACCATGGAAGCAGGTTTAAGCGCAGGTTCAATGCCGATGACAGGAATGTTCCTGTACTTTTCCCGGAGCGGAATGATTGCCGCGCTCGTTGCGGTATTGCATGCGATCACCAGTGCCTTGACTCCTCTGCTGACAAGGTACGCAGCCCTGTCAAGTGTGAGACGGCACACCTCCTCCGCTGTTTTTGTTCCGTACGGGGCGTTTGCCGAATCCCCGAAGAACAGAAAGTCCTCATGCGGGAGCAGCCGCACCATCTCCCTGAGCACGCTGACTCCGCCGACTCCCGAATCAAATACACCGACAGGCTGCTCTTTTATGTCAAAGAATTCCATGTCTTTTTCCGCTCCGGTCTTCTCATGTTCAAGGATCCGGAAGCTTTCCTTTGCTGTGATGATAATATGCAGCCCCCATTCAATGGCCGGTCCTTCTCCCGCGTCCATCTGGTATCTGACCCATGCCTCGATCCTGTCCGGTGTCTCAGTCAGGTGAATATCCAGCCCGAAGATCCCGATCCGCAGGATGCCGGCGCCCGTCCGGATCAGAGCAGTACTGCGCTTGTTCTTTTCAATGATCATGCGCGTTCCCGCCCCGCTTCGCTTCACGAGTTCTATTCCGTCCGGACGGATTCTGAGCAGATTGCTGCTCGCCTCACTTTCCCCGTCTTCAATATCCGTATATCGTATATAATGTATGCCGTTCAGTTTTCTGTAACGGCCGCAGGATACGATTTCAATAGGCTCATCCCCGTTTTCGCCTGCTGCCATCTGCAGCCCGCTGATGCTGATGATTACTTCGCTAGTCATAGGTCCTCCCACAAAATGGGTTCTTTTCCGAGCATCGCAAATATCGTTTCTTTTTTTGCCGTAAAGCGGATCCTTCCTGCCGTCCCTTCGGTGAGCGCGCTCTCAAGCTCATCCGCTTTTTCTTCCGGGACGATCACATCAAGTTCCACCTCATCCGTATAACGCGCTTCCATGGTAAATATATCCCGCTGGGCGAGCAGGTACTGCACCTTTCCGAGGCTGTTGTAATCCGCTGCCAGGGTCAGAAGAAAGCCGGACTGCCTGGTGACCACCGCTGCTGCCGAGAGAGCGTCGGAAGCTGCCTTTGTGTAAGCGCGCACGAGGCCTCCCGTTCCGAGCAGAATACCCCCGAAATACCTCGTCACGATGATCAGGGTATCATGGACATCCTCACCAAGCAGAACGTCCAGAATGGGGCGGCCTGCTGTTCCCTGGGGTTCTCCGTCATCCGAGCAGCGCTGCAGCTGCTGCCTGTCTCCCACGACAAATGCCCAGCAGTTGTGCCTGGCATCCCAGTATTTCTTCTTTCTGGCCGCGATCAGCGCAAGAGCTTCCTCCTCAGAGCGGACTGGAAGCGCCGTTCCGATAAAACGCGATCTTTTTTCGGTGATCTCCGCTTCTCCGGCTTCATAAACAAATTTCAGTCCCATAAACGTCCAACCTATATCTGCGGTGCCTTCGCAGTTCTTTACAGGAATCTTAAGAAACCATTTCTACTATTTCTTTCATTGAAGTTATACAATAATGTCACGGATCACTCTGCCCCGCAGCGCGGTCCGGTCCCGGCAGCTATGCTCTGCAGAGGACATTCTGACCCTGCCATCATACAATAAAACAGGGTCGCATGCAAGAGAACCCGGCCTGCGGCAGCAGCCGCCCGGGCATATACTCATGTATCCGGAGATCATTATGGCAAACAACAGTCGATTTACACAAATATATAAGGGCAGCGGCTCATCCCGCAGAGAGAGGCCCCGGGAAGAAGTCCGGTCTTCTGAAGCGGATCTTCAGGCAGCAGGTGCCAGGCATCAGACGGCAGGCGCCCACCAGGTGACAGATGCCAGACAGCAGACGGCTGACACGCAGCAGGTGTCTGGTGCAAGGCAGCAGACGGCTGGCACGCAGCAGGTGACAGGTGCCAGGCAGCAGATGGAAGGTATGCAGCAGGCATCCTCCAGGCGTCCGGTAAGGATCAGCACGGATCTTCTGCCGGAAGTTGACGGCGGGATGTCCGCGCCGCCGCGCACAAATGCCGGTGGAAACACTGCTGTGCCGAGGCGCGCAGATACCGGCAGCAACACCGCTGTGCCAAAACGCCCAGGTAATGGCAGCGGCACCGCTGTGCCAAAACGCCCAGGTAACGGCAGCGGCACCGCTGTGCCA
>CADCOP010000162.1 GCA_902803065.1 uncultured Lachnospiraceae bacterium
AAAAAAAGGACGGAGCAGGCTTGTGAGTATTTTTCTGATCGGTATGCCGGGCGTGGGAAAGAGTACGGTCGGTGTTATTCTTGCAAAACAGCTGGGTTATGATTTTGTTGATGCGGATCTTGTGATTCAGCACAGGGAGAAAATGCGCCTCCCAGAGATCATAGAACAGAAAGGGATAGATGCTTTCCTGAAGATTGAAAATGAGGTATGCTGTTCGCTTGCCGGCTGTGAAAATACAGTCGTGGCGACCGGCGGCAGCGCGGTATACGGGGCAGAAGCCATGGAGATGTTCTCTCAGAAGGGCACGGTCGTTTACCTGAAGGCATCCATGGAAACACTCAGTGCCAGACTCCGGGATCTGAAGGGCAGAGGGGTTGTGGTGCGTGAGGGACAGTCGCTGGAAGATATCTATAAGGAGCGGACAAGGCTGTATGAAAAATACGCGGGACTCATCGTAGAGGAGGACGGGAAGAACCTGGAGGAGACGCTGGATGCAGTCATGGAAGCTGTTTCGGGAAACCACTGACGATCAGGCAGCTGATCACTTGCCAGAAACAATAGATGTGCTGTAGAATGAACCTGCATGTTGATTTTGGAAACAGTCCGGATGCCGGGCGGGAAAGAAAGGAGCAGATCATGTTAAAGGAACTGTTAAAGAAGAGCCGCAGCTACAGGGGTTACGATGAAAGCCGCAGGATCACGCGGGAGGAGCTGATGGAGATGGTGGACAGCACCCGGTTTGCTCCGTCCAGCATGAACGTCCAGCCGTTTCAGTATCTGCTGGTCTACGAGAAGGAAGATACCGACAAGATCCAGCCTCTGACCGGATGGGCCATGAACCTGCCCGATTATGATCTGCCGCATCCCGGCAAGTGTCCCACAGCGTTTATCATCATCTGCCAGAACACCGAGTGGGCTCCGGATCTGAAGCGTTACATCAGGGATGTAGGCATCGTGGCGCAGACGATGATCCTCAGGGCAACAGAGATGGGGCTTGGCGGCATCATGATCGGCAGCTTCAACCCGAAAAGAGTCGCCGAGGCAATGAACCTGCCCGAAACCATCGTTCCAATGCTCGTAGTCGCATTCGGAAAACCGGATGAAGAAATCGTCCTGACTGAAGTCGGACCGGGCGAGAACCTGAAATACTATCGTGATGAGAACGACGTTCATTATGTCCCGAAGCGCAGGCTGGAGGATATCGTGCTGTGAAACTGAGCCAGTACCAGCCACTATATTAAGATCATTCTTTGTATTCGATGCGGATCTTCACCTTATCTCCCCGGAAATACACGCGGGTATATTCGAAGAGGACATTGTCCTTGCTGAATATTTTATCCTCCAGAAGAATCAGCGGAAAACCTGGATACACGTTCAGGTATTCCGCTTTTTCATTATCTGCGATAAATGATTCCAGCGTTTCCCTGACGCGGCTGCGGGTGAGCATATAGTCATCGCTGATGATCTTGCAGAGCTGCTCCTCCTCGAGCGCTTTTTCGTTCAGGCCGGGGCACAGTTTTACCGGGACATAGGATTCGTGATAGCTGATATTGATGCCGTTGGCCGCGCGGATCCTGCGGATCGCATAGACCTCGTCGCCGGCTGCGATCTGGAGCTTTCCTGCCAGGGCTTCATCCGCGGAGATCTTTTCGTTGGAGAGAAGCTTTGTGGTGACTGAATGACCCATCTCCTCCAGCTGGCTGCGGATGCCGGTGTAATGGAGACCGGAGATCTCCAGCTTCGGAGCACTGACAAAGGTGCCCTTTCCCTGTATCCGGTACAGGATACCTTCATTGACAAACTGCGTAATAACGTTGCGGATGGTCATGCGGCTGACGCCGTAAATGCGTCCGAGTTCATTTTCGGAAGGGATCATGCTGTCCGGAGCCCATTCGCCGCTGCTGATTTTTGCGCGGATGATGTCATGCAGCTGAGCATAGAGCGGTGTGGCATCATAACGGTTCAGTTTTTTTGAGGATGAAGATGACATAAAACGCTCCTTTCTGCTGAGATCTTTGCGGGTTTCCGCGGCAGAGACCGTAAGCATGTACATGTATAGATATTTATAACAGTATATAGTAAACAAAAGATGAAATCAACTTTTGTACACTATTTCATGCAATCGAACTTGACAACAGC
>CADCOP010000163.1 GCA_902803065.1 uncultured Lachnospiraceae bacterium
CGTATTCAGCTGGCCCATCTTCGTCTTGAAAAGCTTGCCGGCAAACAGGCTCAGGAAGCTTTCCACCTTCTTGATACTGATGGAACCCGTCTTACTGTTGCTGCTCAGGATATTCGTGCCGACGCCGCGGAAGGCGAGGTAGCCTGCCAGCGTGGCGATCCACGGAGGAATATTCACATAGGCGATCAGATAGCCCAGCACGCATCCGTAAATGATACCGATCGCGAGCATGGTGATGATCGCCACCACCGGGCCCATTTCCCTGACGGCCATCAGGTACGCGCCGATGGCTCCGAGGAAGCATACGAGGGAGCCGCAGGCCAGATCGATATTTCCTCCTGTCAGCATGCACATCAGCATGCCGCTTGCCAGGATGAAGACATATGCGTTCTGGGTGATCAGCTCATTGAAGTTGAAGGCTGAGAACATCGCTCCGCCGGTCCGCCATGTAAAGAAAAGATAGACTACGACGAGGACGATCAGCATTGTATTATCTTTTAAGATCTGAGAAGTACTCTTTTTCATTGTCATCCTCCCCCCTTACGCGTTTTCTTTCTTGGACAGAACATCCACCAGAACGGCGACCAGAAGGACAAGGCCCTTGACGGCGCTCTGATAGTTGGCGGAAATGCCCATGATACTCATGCCCTGGTTGATGACGCCCATGAGCGTCGCGCCAATAATGACGCCGGTGATCTTTCCAACGCCGCCGTACGCGGAAGCGCCGCCGATGAAGCAGGCCGCGATGGCATCCATCTCATAGCCTACGCCGTAGGTCGGCTCAGCATGGCTCGCCCTGGCTACCGCAAGAACGCCGGCAAAGCCTGCCAGAAGTCCCATGTTGGCGTAAGCGCGGAAATATACGAGCTTTGTGTTGACGCCGGAAAGCCTTGTGGCCTTCTCATTGCCGCCGACAGCGTAAAAGTATCTGCCGATGGCGGTATTCTTTGTGATGTATCCGTAGACGAGCAGGACCAGAGCGATCCAGACGAGCACGGAAGGAATTCCCTTGTACTGCGCCAGTTTGTAGGTGATCCACAGGATCAGGGCACAGATGATCACAAGGCGCACCATGTCACCGGTCATGTTGGTGGAACCGACGCCCAGCTTTTTCCGGATGCTGTGGCTGCGCAGCGTCATGATGATGACAAGCGCTGCCGCGATGATTCCTGCAGCCATGCAGGTCAGGTTCAGACCGCTTCCGTGAAGGAAATCAGGAATATAGCAGTCCGCGCCGCCTCCGAAGACTTTAAGGAATGTCTCATTGTTTACGCCGATGGAGTATCCGCCGAGGATAACGTTCGACAGACCGCGGAAGGCATACATGCCGGCCAGAGTCGCGATGAACGGCGGAACCGAGACCCACGCGATCCAGTAGCCCTGGAACATGCCGACGCAGAGGCCGACAGCAAGCATGGCGAGCACGGCAACGAGGGTGGGCGCGCCGGCCTTCAGGATCAGGGCGCCGATGCCCATGGTGAAACATACGACCGATCCGACAGAAAGGTCAATGTTTCCGCCTGTCAGGATGCACAGCAGCATGCCTGTCGCAAGCACGAAAACGTAACCGTTCTGGGAGATCAGGTTGTTGATATTCTGGGGAAGCAGGATCTTGCCGCCCGTGCTGACTGAGAAGATAATGACAACCAGAACGAGAGCAATGACCATGGTATTCTTTTTGAGAAAACCGGCAATATTGGATGTCTGCATGATCAGTTCCCCCTTCCTGACTTAAGGATCGTGGCCATGATGTTCTCCTGGGTTGCCTCGGAGGCTTTCATCTCACCGACGATCTTCGATGCGTTCATGATATAGATGCGGTCGCTCATCGCAAGGACCTCGGGAAGCTCCGAAGAAATCATGATGACGGATTTCCCCGCGGCGGCAAGATCATTGATGATGCAGTAGATCTCATATTTCGCGCCGACGTCGATACCTCTGGTCGGCTCGTCAAGGATCAGCACATCCGGCTCGGCGAACATCCATTTTGCCAGCAGTACCTTCTGCTGGTTGCCGCCGGAAAGATTTCCGACCAGCTGTTCCACGGACGGCGTCTTGGTCCTGAGCTTGTCCCTGTACTCTTCGGCAACCTGGTACTCTTTATCCTTGTCGATGACCATGTTGGTCGCGATGCTGTCAAGGTTCGCGAGCGACGTATTGACCTTGATCGACTGGGTCAGGATCAGACCATTGCCTTTTCTGTCCTCGGTAACGTAGGCGATCTTGTGCTTGATCGCGTCGGCGGGACTCTTTTTCAGTTTGACTTCCTTCCCGTCGATCTTAAGCACGCCGCCGGTCAGAATGCCGTAAGACTGTCCGAAGATACTCATGGCCAGCTCAGTCCTTCCGGCGCCCATCAGACCGTAGATACCGACGACCTCTCCCTTTCTTACATAGAGAGAAACATCGTCAACGACCTTGCGTTCCGGGTACAGCGGATGATGGACCGTCCAGTGCTCAACTTCCAGGTTGGTAGCGCCGATCTTCACGTTCTCCCTCTTCGGGAAACGGTTCGTCAGTTCACGGCCGACCATTCCCTTGATGATTCTGTCCTCATCAATGTCGTGTCCCGCGTTGTCGATCGTCTCAATGGTTGAGCCGTCGCGGATGACCGTGATCTTATCTGCTACATAGGATACTTCGTTCAGCTTATGCGTGATGATGATCATCGTCATGCCCTGTTTCTTGAAACCGAGCATCAGATCAAGCAGAGCCCTCGAATCCTCCTCATTCAGAGAGGATGTGGGCTCATCGAGGATCAGGAGCTTTGCGTTCTTCGCAAGAGCCTTCGCGATCTCGACCAGCTGCTGTTTACCGGTACCGATCTCCTTGACCAGCACCTTGGATGATTCGGAAAGGCCGACCATCTTAAGATATTTGTCTGCCTCCGCGTATGTCGTATTCCAGTCGATGGCGGCTTTACTGCCCCTCTCGTTTCCGAGATACATGTTCTCGCCGATCGACATTTCCGGAACAAGGGCAAGCTCCTGATGGATGATGACGATGCCCTTGCTCTCGGAGTCCTTTATCGTGCTGAATTTGCACGTCTCACCATTGTAGATGATGTCTCCCTCATATGTTCCGTACGGGTAGATGCCGCTCAGAACATTCATCAGCGTTGATTTGCCGGCGCCGTTCTCTCCGACCAGCGCGTGGATCTCTCCTTCCTCAACCTGAAGATTTACATTGTCAAGTGCCTTGACTCCGGGGAACGTCTTGGTGATATTTTTCATCTCAAGTAATATTTTAGCCAATGATCTCCCTCCACTAGTCCAATTCCAATCAGACATTAAAGATAATTAAAGATACAGGCGGGGGAAGCCCCGCCTGTATCACCGGGGCTTCAAGCCCGGGAATTATCGTTTTCCAAAGAATTACTGAAGCTGATCCTCTGTATAGTAACCGGAGTCGATGAGCAGCTCTTTGTAGTTGTTGGCATCAGCGAATACCGGCTCGCACAGATAGGACGGAACTACGATAACGCCGTTGTCGTATGTCTCTGTATCGTTGACATCGACTTCTTCGCCGTTGAGGATCTGTCCAACCATCTTAACAACCTGAGATGCCAGAGTACGTGTATCCTTGAATACGGACATGGACTGTTTGCCAGCGATCATGTTCTTTGTATTCTCGATATCGCAGTCCTGACCGGTAACGATCGGGTAATTTCCTGTGTAGTTAGCTGCAAGAGCGGTCTCAACACCAAGAGCGGTGGAGTCGTTGGAGCAAAGCCATACATCAACGTTGGTTCCGTCAGCATAGAAGCTGGAAAGGATGTTCTCAGCTCTGGACTGTGCTGTATCGGTCTTCCACTGCGGTGTAGCAACTTCTTCAAACGCAAACTGTCCGGACGGGATAACCAGCTTGCCCTCATCGATGTACGGCTGAAGGACATCGATAGCGCCCTGATAGAAGTAACCGGCGTTGTTGTCACCCGGGTCACCAGCTGTAATCTCAAGGTTGAACGGGCCTTCTGCGTTGTCCAGATCCAGAGCGTCCTTGATATATGTGCCCTGAACGGTACCAACCATGTAGTTATCAAATGTTGCATAGTAGGAAACTGCGTCAGAGTTCATGAGCAGACGGTCATAAGCGA
>CADCOP010000164.1 GCA_902803065.1 uncultured Lachnospiraceae bacterium
GAAGGAGGAGGTGTATTATGGCGATTGTTGGCGCGTTTATGGTTCCTCATCCGCCGCTGATCGTTCCCGAGGTGGGACGAGGCGGCGAGAAGCAGATCGAGGCTACTGCCAATGCTTATGAAAAGGTGGCGGAGATGATCGCTGAGCTCCAGCCGGAGACGATCATCCTGTCAAGTCCGCACACGGGAGCGTATTATTCGTATATTCACATTTCTCCGGGAGAGGAGGCTCACGGTTCTTTTGCAAGCTTCGGGGCGCCGCAGGTGAGTATTACACAGAAATATGATCGTGAGCTTGCGGAAACCATTGAGTACCTTGCGGTTAAGAAAGATTTCCCGGCGGGAACGCCCGGGGAGCGGCTGAAAGATTTTGACCACGGCGTCATGGTGCCTCTGTATTTCATCCGGAAAAAATGGACAGATTTCCGGCTTGTCCGCACAGGAATCTCGTTTCTTCCTCTGACAGAGCACTATAGATTCGGGCAGATCATCCGGGAGGCGGTGGACCGCCTTGGACGCCGGGCTGTGTATGTGGCGAGCGGGGACCTTTCCCACAGGCTGAAAAAGGATGGCCCGTACGGGCTCTCTCCGGAAGGACCCGTGTATGATGAACGCATCATGGATGTCTGCGGCCGCGGCGCGTTCGGGGAGCTTTTTGATTTTGATGAAAGCTTCTGCGATAAGGCGGGGGAGTGCGGCCACAGGTCCTTTGTGATCATGGCGGGCGCCCTGGACGGCGTTGCCGTGGAGGCAAAGGCGCTCTCTCACGAAGGCGTGACCGGCGTCGGATACGGCATCTGTTCTTTTATACCGAAGGGGCCGGACGACACCAGGCATTTCCGGGAGCAGTACATACAGCGCATGAGAGCGGAGCTCAAAGAGAAGAGAGAAAAATCCGATGCCTATGTCCGGCTGGCGAGGGCATCTGTGGAAAGCTTTGTCAGGTATGGGCAGAAGCTTTCGATGCCGGAAGATCTTCCTCTGGAACTTACTTACCCGCGCGCCGGAGTATTCGTATCGATCCACAAATACGGGAAGCTGCGCGGCTGCATAGGGACCATCCGCCCGGCAAGAGAATGCGTAGCTGAAGAAATCATAGAGAACGCCGTGAGCGCAGCATCAAAAGATCCGCGATTTGATCCCATTACGGAAGATGAACTGGAATGGCTTGAGATCAGCGTAGATGTGCTCGGCGTCCCTGAGCCCATCGACTCACCGGAGCAGCTGGATGTGAAGCGGTACGGCGTGATCGTCAGCGCCGGCGGCAGGCGCGGACTTCTCCTGCCGGACCTGGAAGGCGTAGATACAGTAAAACAGCAGATCGACATCGCAAGACGCAAAGCCGACATCCCGTCCGGAACGAATCTGAAGCTTGAGCGGTTCGAAGTGATACGGCACACGTGATATCCCGCAAAATGAGTTGGAAAAGTATCGGGATAAGAAACGAGACGGTGCAACCGATGCCGGGATCGCGTAAGAACGTTGGAGAAGCATCGGGATAAGAAATGAGACGGTGCTGCCGATGCCATAATTGCGAGAGAAAAGTTGTGAAAGCATCGGGGGCACAAAGAAGCCAAACATCGCGATGCTGCGACCGCACTAGAAGAGCCGGAAAAGCATCGGGAACACAAACATGCCAACCGTCCCGATGATAATAAGGCTGTTCCGGTATGAAGAGCGGCTGTCGACAGATTAAGACATTGATAGATTGACAGATTGATAGATTGTGGCATTGAGTGATTGTGACTGCCTGTCTGGAGGAGGTTTCATATGGCTGTCTGCAATGTTTGCTTCCGGCATTGTGATATTCCCGAAGGAAAGATGGGCTTCTGCGGTGTGCGTGCCTGCA
The DNA here is from genome assembly GCA_902803065.1 of uncultured Lachnospiraceae bacterium. Lineage (GTDB taxonomy): Bacteria > Bacillota > Clostridia > Lachnospirales > Lachnospiraceae > Merdiplasma. The sequence continues at coordinate 1,849 of CADCOP010000164.1, forward strand.
GGGATGGAAACATCTTCCCGGACAATTACGGCAGGATCACGTCCCTGGCGCTTGATCCCATTGAGAAGAAGCCATTGCGAAGGTTCCATCCGGGGTCGTACATTTTGTCTGCAGGAAGTTATGGGTGCAACCTGCGGTGCCCTTTCTGCCAGAATTATGAGATATCCTGGTCTGAGCAGGCATACAGAATGCGCAGCCGGGCAAAAGAAATAATGCCGGATGAGCTTGCGGGGATTGCTGAGTCCTGCCGGAAGGACGGAAATATTGGTGTCGCGTTCACGTACAATGAACCGCTGATCTCTTACGAGTATGTGAGGGATACTGCGTGGCTGCTGCATGAAAAAGGCATGGCTGTCGTGCTGGTGAGCAATGGGATGGCGTCAAAGGAAGTCCTCTCGGAACTGGCAGGATCTGTGGACGCCATGAACATTGACCTGAAAGGGTTTACGGACCGCTATTACCGGGATGTTCTGAAGGGAGACCGGAGGATGGTCATGGAGTTCATTGAAGACGCCGTGAAGATGTGCCACGTCGAGCTGACTACTTTGATCGTGCCCGGAGAGAATGACTCTGAGAATGAGATCCGGGAGCTGGCCGGGTGGATCGCAGGGCTTACGAATGCAGACGGAAATGTGATTGGACGGAGCATTCCGCTTCACATCTCACGGTTCTTCCCGCGCTTTCACATGCGAGACCGCGGCCCGACCCCTGTTGCGCAGGTGTACCGCCTGGCGGAAGCGGCGAGGGAAATGCTCGAGTATGTGTACACAGGGAACTGCTGAAGGCAGCACTGCAATGCATGTA
>CADCOP010000165.1 GCA_902803065.1 uncultured Lachnospiraceae bacterium
GCCGCGATCTCTTCAACAACCGGTTTTTTCAGTTCAACTTTTGCCATGAATGGTGCACCTCCTTATAGATTTGTGTACCGCCGCATGTATTACTCCTGACAGAATAAAAGAAAACCCCTCTGCCAGCGCAGAGAGGCACAAATTCCATTCCTGAAGAATTCATACTCCTCGGCAGGCGGCTGTCCCTTACGCCTTACGGCACCTGCTGTCTTCGGCAGTCATCTTTCAAAAGATAACACAGGACCGGAAGTATGTCAACCCCCTTTTCAGCGGCAATATTCCGCTTACAGAGGGACGCATTCTTCCGGTCCCGCACAGTCCGCTTCCCGCGGTCTGTTCATTTCATTGAATCATCTGCGCCAGTATGCAGATGTATCAGAGCTTGGCAGTATTCAGCTTTACGCCAGGTCCCATGGTAGATGCAATAACAACGCTTCTCAGATACTGACCCTTCAGGGCAGCCGGTCTTGCTTTGTTGATTGCTTCGATAAGCGTCTGGAAATTCTCAGTCAGCTGTTCTTCTGTAAAGGAAGCTTTTCCGATCGGGCAGTGAATGATGTTGGACTTGTCCAGTCTGTACTCGATCTTACCTGCTTTAATATCAGCAATAGCCTTGGTTACATCCATGGTAACTGTTCCGGCCTTCGGGTTCGGCATAAGGCCTTTCGGTCCAAGGACACGACCCAGACGACCAACAACACCCATCATGTCCGGTGTAGCGACAACAACATCAAAGTCAAGCCATCCTTCGTTCTGGATCTTCGGAAGCAGTTCCTCTGCTCCTACATAATCAGCGCCTGCTGCCAGAGCTTCATCAGCCTTAGCGTTCTTAGCGAACACAAGAACACGGACGGTTTTTCCTGTGCCGTGCGGCAGAACTACAGCGCCGCGGATCTGCTGATCGGCATGACGGCCGTCGCAGCCTGTGCGGATGTGAACTTCGACTGTCTCATCAAATTTAGCAACTGCTGTTTTCTTAACAAGAGCGATGGCATCGGCTGTATCGTACAGATTAGCACGATCCACTGCCTTGGCAGCCTCTAAATATTTTTTACCTCTCTTCATATCAAATTACCTCCTGGTGGTACTTGCGGGTAAAACCCTTCCACTGTTTTCCCATGTAATTGTTATCAGTCTTCAACAACGATACCCATGCTTCTTGCGGTACCTGCGATCATGCTCATAGCCGTCTCAATGCTGCCGGCATTCAGGTCAGGCATCTTCATTTCCGCGATCTCGCGAACCTTATCCTTAGAGATCGTAGCAACCTTCTTCTTATTGGGTTCGCCGGAAGCAGACTTCAGGTTGCAGGCCTTCTTAAGAAGAACTGCTGCGGGCGGAGTCTTTGTGATGAAGCTGAAGCTTCTGTCCGCGTAAACTGTAATAACAACCGGGATGATCAGGTCGCCCTTGTCAGCTGTTCTTGCGTTGAACTCCTTTGTGAACTGAACGATGTTTACACCGTGCTGACCCAGAGCCGGACCTACAGGCGGAGCCGGAGTAGCCTTGCCTGCCGGAATCTGTAATTTAATATAACCGGTAACTTTCTTTGCCATTATAATGACCTCCTATGTGGTTATGCCGGGGGTTTCCCTCCCACTTTGCGTCATCCTGAGATGACCTTGTTTACATTTTTCTGATCTCTGCGAAACTGATTTCCACCGGCGTTTCGCGTCCGAACAGTTCGACGTTGATTGTAACGCTCTGCTTGCTCTGGTTGACTCCCCGGATCGGCGCCACCGTATCTTTCCAGACGCCGGACACGACCCGGATCACATCTCCCTCTTTGAACTCGACCTCGAAGTTATCAGCGCATACACCCAGGTTGACCATTTCCGTCTCCGTCAGCGGAACCGGCTTGGATCCCGGACCGACAAAGCCCGTAACGCCCCTTGTATTTCTGACAACATACCACGTGTCATCATTCATGATCATATTGATCAGTACGTAGCCCGGGAACATTTTCTTCTGAACCGTCTGCTTGCGGCCGTTCTTCATTTCGACGACCTCCTGCAGCGGAACCCGAACCTCGAGAATCTGATCCTCCAGGTGACGATTTTCGATCGTCTTCTCAATATTCGCTTTTACCTTATTCTCATAACCGGAATAGGTATGAACTACATACCAGCGTGCTTCTGCCATACAATCCACCTTGTCCTTTTTTGCTTAGAAACGAATGTTGACAAGAAAATCAATGCCATGCTGCACGATAAAGTCCAGTACCACAATGATCGCGCCAAGAATGATCGAGCAGACAACAACCGCAGTTGTTTCCTTCGTCACATCTTCCCTTGTCGGCCAGATGATCTTCTTGAATTCAGCTTTCAGGCCATCGAACCATTTCTTCTTGTTTCCGGCTGTCTCTGAATTTGCCATAATATCATTACCTCATTCTTCGAAAACAAGTCCCAGCCTGTTATTTCGTTTCCTTGTGCATTGTGTGTTTCTTGCAGAAACGGCAGTACTTCTTCGTTTCCATACGATCCGGATGATTTTTCTTCTCCTTGGTCGTGTTGTAATTCCTCTGCTTGCACTCTGTGCATGCCAGCGTGATACGAGTACGCACAACTTCCACCTCGCTTCC
>CADCOP010000166.1 GCA_902803065.1 uncultured Lachnospiraceae bacterium
ATCTTTGAGAACTCTGACTTTATCTATATGCTCAATCAGGCATCCGGCGACAGGCAGATCCTCGCAAAGCAGCTCAATATCTCCCCCTATCAGCTGTCCTATGTGACCAACAGCGGTGAAGGCGAAGGCCTCCTCTTCTACGGGAGCACCATCATACCCTTCAAGGACAGATTCAACAAGAATCTCAAGCTCTATTCCCTGATGACCACAAAACCGGTCGAGGTCGAGAAGCGGAAGGAAGAAGAAGCAAGAGCCGGAAACAATGTCGGCGGAAAGGAATCTTAAATGGCAGGAAGCAGAAAAAAGGCAGGAAACAAAAAAGCGACGAGATACAAGACAAAGGAAAGCGGCTATTCCATTGTCCGGGATATGCTTGCAGATATGGATTCCATGAAGGGAATGATCTACGGAGCGTCTCAGATGCTCTCCCTGGCCGGTGACGGTGTCCTGACCAATGACCAGGCTGCATACACTCTGAAGCTGTATTGCAGGAGTGCCAGGGAGATTGCACAGAAGTGGAACGAATTCTGGAAAAATGACATCTAAGCCGGCATGCAGGCCGACAGGGTCATCTTCAGGATCCGCTCCCGGGGTAACCGTGCCGTCAGGATGAGAAAGGAGGACAGATGGCCGAGAGGAAATATCAGGCAGGATCCAAAACTGTTCAGAAGATGACCCGGGACGGCCTTGTGGAAGAAGACCTCCATACCGGTAGGTCAAAAAGGGCAGTGACTCATGAAAAAGAAGGGGTCAGGATTGGTGAAAGACCGATGGAAAACTATTCCGGGGCAGGGCGAACCCGAAGTGCAGATGAAGCAGACCGGAACCTGCGCCTGAACCGGCACGGTGTACAGAATCCTGCTTCGGAGCAGACTGGGCATGCAGAAAGTCCGGGAAAACACAGGAGATATAAAGGAAGTTTGGAAAGGAAGGAGTCTTCGTTCGCGGAGGCTCCTTCACTTATGGAAGAAAGCTCAGGTTACACACCCGATCCTGCAGGATCTGCAGAAGGGATCAGACCTGATGGCCCGACTGCAAATAAATCATCGGGAAGCAACCTCTTCGCCCAGCGTGAAGGAAGGCTGGCAGGATTTGAAGATGCGGACACAGATCTGCATCACCATTCCGAAGATTACCGCCAGGATCCGACGGAGGTTTCTGATCAGATCTCGGAAGAAGTCCGTGAACAGCGTCTGCGCCAGCGGAAAAGGGCGCAATACAGACAGGGCGGTCTGCGTGGTTCCAACCCGGATAATACCGAGACATATTCCACTTATCGTGAGGATGGATCCGGCAGGCCCATGGAAAAAAACACCGGATCAAATGCGGACGGCACAGTTCATTTGCAGGAATCTGGGTCTGCCGGTCATTCCGGAGAAAGCGAAAGAAAATCTCAAATTCCAAACTTCACGGAAGAGACCGGGCACGGAAGATTACGTCTTCGGGAAACATCGGCGGATATGGATGGCCTTGACGGGCTGAAAGAAGAGATTGAGAAGAAGCAGAAAAAAGGGCGTCTCTACCATGAACAACGAAGATCCGGCAGCGCTTCCCGCCTTTCTTTTGATGACGGGAATGGCATGATGAAAGGAAACGGGGCAGGTTTTTCAAGAAAAATCCCAGAATCTGTGATGCATGCCGCGTCAAGTGCGGCGGGAACAGCTGCCGGAGCTACAGGGAATGCAGTTCACACAAAGATATCGCGGGATGCGGATGAGGATGAAAACGTCGGCACGCAGGCAGCCCATGATACCGAACTCACAGCAGAAAGGTCCGTACGTTCCATCGCGTCACGCAAAAAGCGTTCTTCTCACCGCAGAGCTGCCCCGTCCAGACGGATTGGGGAAGGAAACGGACGCCTGCAATTCGATCCGGAGGAGGTGATCAAAAGCAGTTCCGCTAAAACGGAGGAGGAGAAAAAAACAGCAGTCAAAAAATTCTTTCAAAAACAGCGTCAGCGCAGGCTGTATGCTGCCGCAAAACAGGAGGGAAAAGCTGTGGAAGCGGCCTTCCGGAGCCAGCAGAGCTTTGCCGCAAAGGCAGCCGCTGTGGTCAGGGAGGCATTTACCCGCCATACAAATATTTTCCTTATCATCGGCATTGGCGGGCTTCTCTTCCTGATGATCTCCACGAGCATAACAAGCTGTGGGGCACTGATCCAGGGAGCAGGGAGCAGCTTCGTATCAACGACCTATCCTTCCACGGATGAAGATATCTATGCGGTGGAAAACAGATACCGGAAGCTGGAAGCGGGTCTGAACGCACAGATCAACCGGATGCGGCAGGCACATCCCGATTATGACGAATTCCGTTACCAGATCGATGAGATCTCACACAATCC
>CADCOP010000167.1 GCA_902803065.1 uncultured Lachnospiraceae bacterium
AACAGGATCGAGATTTGGAGCAAGGATCGCTGGATCAGCAACAATACCTTCGATAATGAGGACATTCAGAATGTTGCAGCCCATCTGACTTCTATTGGCTTTGTGCTGTAAGGAGAAAACATGGAATTTGCGCATACATCAGTACTCCTTGAGGAATGTATTGAAAATCTGAATATCCGGCCGGATGGCATTTATGCGGACGGTACTCTGGGCGGAGGTGGACACTCTTATGAGATCTGCTCACGTCTGGGGAACGGCGGAAGGCTGTTTGGCATCGATCAGGATGCCGCAGCAATCGAAGCAGCAGGAAAACGCCTTCAGGCGTTTGGGGATAAGGTCACGATCATTCGCAGTAATTACCGCGATATGACAGCCGAACTCCGTAAACGTGGAATTACATCAGTAGATGGAGTCATTTTGGACCTGGGGGTTTCCTCCTACCAGCTTGACGATGCCGGACGCGGCTTTACATACCGGGAAGATGCGCCGCTGGACATGCGTATGGACCAGAGGCAGCCGGTCAGTGCCAGAGATATCGTGAACGGTTATCCTGAGATGGAGCTTTACCGCATCATCCGGGATTATGGGGAAGACCGCTTCGCGAAGAATATCGCAAAGCACATTGTAAAAGCCCGTGAAGATCACATAATTGAAACAACTGGGGAGTTAATTCATATTATAAAAGCATCGATCCCGGCAAAGGTAAGGGCTACGGGGGGGCACCCGGCCAAAAGGACTTTCCAGGCGATCCGCATTGAAGTCAATCATGAGCTGGACGTCCTGGAGCAATCTCTGGATGATATGATCGATTTCCTGTCCGATGGCGGCAGGATATGCGTTATCACGTTCCACTCGCTGGAAGACCGGATCGTAAAAACGAATTTCCGGAAAAATGAAAATCCGTGCATATGTCCGAAAAACTTTCCGGTATGTGTGTGCGGCAGGAGACCGAAGGGGAAAACGGTCACCAGAAAACCGATCGTGCCTTCAGAGGCAGAACTGGAAAAAAATCCCCGGGCGGCAAGCGCGAAGCTCAGGGTGTTTGAGAGAATTATTCAATAGACGGGCGGCTGAAGGGGATCCTGCCTGAAAAGGCAGGTCAGCCGTCATATATATTCGTTGAGTCAAGGTGGGTCTTTATGGCAGGAAAGAGAAAAGTATACAGGGAAAAAGTGACAAGACTGTCCGGACGTAAATCTGAAGAGGCATTTGAAGGACTGGATGTCGTTTACATCAGCGGAAGCACTGTCCCGAGAACCCATCGCAGCGAAGAAACGCTGCACCAGGTACGCACGGGCACCGGCAGAACCGAAAAAGTGCTTCAGATGAATCTCGCGTATGTGATGTTTGCCGTCATCGCGGCCGTCATCTGCATCGGGATCTGCGTGAATTTCCTTGAGCTTCAGTCGACATATACTTCCGTGCGCAGGCAGAGGACAAGGCTTGAAACACAGCTCAACCAGATGCGCATTGAAAACGATACGGTCTATAACGGAATCATTTCATCCGTAAACCTGGAGCATGTCAAGGATGTAGCAATGAATGAGCTGGGCATGGTGTACGCAAGCCGTTCCCAGATCTATACATATGACGGAACGGAGAACGATTACGTCAAACAGTATCAGGATGTTCCCTGAGACCGGGAGATAACGTGGCTGCAGATAGAAGAAAAGCAAAAAAAGATAAAAGGTTTAATCAACGAATGCAAATAAAGCTGTCGGCTGTATTTGCATTTGTTTTCGTAATAATGATTGCTCTTTTGGTACGTATCACGCTGCTTATAACAAATGAGGGAGAAGCTTATCAGAGGCAGGTGCTCAGCCAGCAGAGCTATGACAGTCAGTCGATTCCATACAGAAGGGGAGAGATCACTGACCGGAACGGGATCCTGCTCGCCCGGAGCGAACGGGTATACAACGTGATCATGGACTGCAGAGAGATCAACAGCGCCCAGGAGTACCTGCAGCCGACGATCGATGCGCTGGTTGGCATTTACGGTCTGGATGAAACAAAGCTGCGGAAAACTCTGACAGATGAACAGACAAGGGACAGCCAGTACCAGATACTTCTGCGCGAGATCAGCGAAGAAGACAAAAAGAAGTTCGAAGATTACAGGAACGAGCGCGCGGATGAGAACCTGAAGGAGGAAGCACAGGCGGAATTCAACGCGTCACGCATGAATGTGCGGGGAATCTGGTTTGAAGAAAAATACAAGCGGACATATCCGTATTCGAACCTGGCCAGTACCGTCATAGGATTCTATTCGGACCAGAGCACGGATAATATAACCGGGATCGAGAAGTATTACAATAATCTCCTGACAGGCGTCAACGGCAGGGTGTTCGGATATCTGAATGACGATTCCGAGTACGAGCGGACGACGATCGATCCGGAGCACGGTAAAAATCTTGAACTGACGCTGGATATGAACATCCAGAAGATCGTTCAGGACAAGATCACGGCGTTTGACGTGGAACTGGGGGATAAAGAGCATCACAATAAAGGCGCGGAGCATGTGGGCGTTGTGGTCATGGATCCGGATACCGGTGAGATCCTCGCCATGGCGACCAACAATGAATTCGACCTGAACGACCCCTGGGACATGACGCTGAATTATACGGGCGCAGAGATCAAAAACATGTCAGACGAGGAGTATGTGGAACACCTGAACGAAATGTGGACGAACATCTGCGTTTCCTACGCCTTTGAGCCCGGTTCCACCTTCAAGCCTGTTACAGTCTCCTCTGCTCTTGAGTGCGGCGCGGTCGCCGACGGAGATGAATTCTACTGTGACGGCGGTGAGTTCGTCACGGATACTCAGATCAACTGTGACAATATTTACGGACACGGCGAGGAAACCCTGGAATATGCCATCGTGAATTCCTGCAATGACGCGCTCATGCAGATCGCAATGAAGATGGGTATTTCGAACTTCATTAATTACCAGGGTCTTTTCAATTTTGGAAAGAGGACCGGAATCGACCTTCCCAATGAGGCTTCCGGTTTTGTATATACCAGGGAATCCATGGCAGAGGTAGAACTTTCGACATGTTCCTTCGGTCAGGGCTTTACCTGCAACATGATTCAGGAGATCGCGGCTTTCTCAGCTGTTATCAACGGCGGCTATTATTACCAGCCGCATGTGCTGCGCCAGGTGACAAACAGTGACGGCAGTGTTGAGAAAACGGTCGACAGCCTTGTGCTCAAGCAGCCCATCTCTTCAAAATCATCTTCTCTGCTCCGCAGATATCTGACGACCGCGGTACAGGAAGGAACCGGACGCAAATCACAGGTTCCCGGCTATCTTACCGGAGGAAAAACAGGTACAGCAGAAAAGATCGACCCAACGACCGGGCAGAGAAAAAAAGGAAGCTATATCCTTTCCTTCATCGGCGCCTGTCCGATGGATGATCCGGAAGTTGTGATCTATGTGATCGTGGATGAACCCAATGTCCCGATGCAGGCTGACAGTACCTATGCGCAGGTCCTGTTCCGCGACATTGCGACGGAAGTCTATCCTTATATGGGACTGTACCCGACGGAAGAGGTTACGGCAGATCTGCTGTATTATCTGGGACTGACCTACGATGATGTCGTTAAGAGCGATGTTACCGAAGAACAGACTTTCCAGGTCTATGACAGTTATGGTACACTGTACAATGACGCCCGGATCAATGAAGACGGTGTGGTCGTGTCCTCAGACGGACAGCCCATCGCGGGAGTAACAGTCAACGCGGACGGAAATGTGGTGGATGCGTACTGGAACGTCATAGAGATCGACCATAAGGTTTCCGCCGAGGATATCCTCGATCCGAAGGCAGATAATCCAAACATTGCAGCTCCGCCTTCCAGCGGAGGTGACGACGGTTCCGGAACAAGCTGGGCCGGTGTGACAAATGAAGATCTGGAGGACGAATGATCCTCCCGGAAACGCCGTATTTTAGTCTGAAGGATGTGGATACGGCTGTTTTCCATGTGTATATGGCATATTGATGAGGTGACGAACGATGACGAAAAACATTACAGACTGTCTTATAGCGCTGCTGACGGCTTTTGCTGTCTGCTCGATCATGGCTCCGGTAATTATTCCGCTGCTCAGGAAACTGAAGGTCGGACAGACGGAGCGCGTGGAGGGAGTGCAGGCGCATCTGGCAAAGGCAGGCACTCCGACGATGGGAGGTATCGTGTTCCTCGCTGCTTTTCTCGTTTCATCCGCCTTTTTTATCGGCAGATATCCGAGAATCGTTCCGGTGCTGTTTCTGACTCTCGGATTTGGAATCATCGGTTTTCTGGATGATTACCTTAAGGTAGTCATGCATCGGTCTGACGGTCTGTATCCGAAGCAGAAAATGCTTGGACAGATCATTGTGACGACGGTTTTTGTCGTATATCTGTGGGTCATTGACAGTTCTCTTCTTGAGCTGATGATCCCGTTTACCGGCGGAAAGCTTCTTTCGGGAATGGCGGTCAAGATCATTGCGACACCGCTTGCGTATTTTGCCATCATCGGTACCGTGAACGGAGTAAACTTTACGGACGGACTTGACGGACTTGCCGCAAGCGTGACAAGCATCGTCGCGGTCTTCTTCCTGATCACATCGCTCAGACTCGGGGCCGGTATTGATCCGGCACCCGCTGCCATGCTTGGAGCTCTGATGGGCTTCCTTATGTTCAATGTCAAGCCTGCCATGGTATTTATGGGAGATACGGGTTCGCTGGCACTGGGAGGCTTTGTTGCCGGCTGCGCTTACATGATGCGCATGCCGATCTTTATCATTATCATTGGGCTTGTGTACCTGGTGGAAGTTTTATCGGTCATCATCCAGGTCACCTACTTTAAAAAGACAGGCGGCAAGAGGTTTTTCAGGATGGCGCCGATTCACCATCATTTTGAACTCATGGGCTGGTCGGAGCCGAGAGTTGACGCTGTATTTACCATCGTCACGGTACTTCTCTGCATGATAGCCTATGTAGGAATGTGACTTGCATACGCAGCAGAATGATACAGCGCCCGGTCAGCAGATGGCGCGCGGAATGGAGAAAATAATGGAACTGAAAGGAAAAAGGGTCCTGGTCTTCGGAACAGGAATCAGCGGGATCGGATCAGCCGATCTTCTGGAAAAAGCGGGAGCGGTTCCCGTACTGTATGATGGAAATGCGGACCGCAGGGAAGAGGATATCAGGGCGAAGCTTCCCGAAGGAAGCAGCGCGCAGATCGTTATCGGAGAGATGTCCGATGAACTGATCGGGTCCATTGACCTGGCGGTCCTCAGCCCGGGCGTACCCACGGACCAGAAGGACGTACTCCGGATCAGAAAAGCTGAAGTCCCGATCTGGGGTGAAGTGGAGCTTGCCTATCAGAACAGCCGTGGAAAAGTGCTGGCCATCACCGGGACGAACGGAAAGACGACCACGACGACGCTCCTCGGGGAGATCATGGACTATCACAGACAGCAGGGAACCGAGCCGCTCACTGACCAGGTATTTGTTGTCGGAAATATAGGCACTCCTTATACGGAAGCCTCTTTCAAGACAACAGACCGGACGGTCGCAGTCGCTGAGATCAGCAGCTTCCAGCTGGAGACGATCCAGGATTTTCATCCGGCTGTCAGCGCGATCACAAATATTACGCCGGATCATCTTGACCGCCACCATACGATGGAAGAATACATCCGCGTGAAGGAGCGGATCACGGAGAACCAGACGGAGGATGAGGTGTGCGTTCTCAATTATGAGGATGAGATCCTGCGGGAATTCGGCAAAAAT
>CADCOP010000168.1 GCA_902803065.1 uncultured Lachnospiraceae bacterium
CCTTCCGATTACGGAGCTGACATGACCGTCGGATCCCTGATCAAGAACCCCGGCGGGGGACTTGCCCCGATCGGCGGGTATATTGCAGGAACAAAAGAATGCATTGAGAACTGCGCCGTCCGCCTCACTTCTCCTGGCCTTGCCAAGGAGGTAGGAGCTTCCCTCGGTGTTATGCGCTCATTCTACCAGGGCTTTTTTCTCGCGCCGACAGTGACCGCAGGAGCGCTCAAGGGGGCTATGTTTGCCGCGTCATTATATGAAAAACTCGGCTTTACCGTGATCCCGGGGGCAGATGAGGAGAGAAATGATATCATCCAGGCAGTTGAATTCGGTTTCCCGGAAGGGCTGATCGCTTTCTGCCGGGGGATTCAGGCCGCAGCACCCGTCGACAGCTATGTTACGCCGGAACCATGGGCCATGCCCGGGTACGACAGCGATGTGATCATGGCTGCCGGCGCCTTTGTCCAGGGATCGTCCATCGAGCTTTCCGCCGACGGACCTCTGAAACCTCCCTATGCCGTTTATTTCCAGGGCGGCCTGACATGGCAGCACGCAAAATTCGGCATCCTCATGTCGCTTCAGAAATTGCTGGAAGCAGGCATCGTTACGGAAGAAATGATCCGGAGACTTTTATGAGTAATGAAGTGTATGTGATCGGCTGCGGGGCAGCCGGTATGAGCGCGGCAATCATGGCTGCGCAGAAGGGTGCCCGCGTGACGGTCCTGGAGGGCATGAAAAGCCCCGGAAAAAAACTGCTTCTGACCGGAAACGGCAGATGCAATCTTTCCAATACGGATCCTGACATTGCCTCCCGGTACCGCTCGGATACGACCCGTTCGCCGGAGAAGTTCACGCAGTCGGTCTTTTCCCGTTTTTCTGTCAGTGATACGCTTACGTTTCTCTCCTCGGCAGGCATCTTAACGTCGGCCAGGGGAGAATATCTTTATCCGAGGTGCATGCAGGCCCAGGCAGTGGTTGAGCTGCTCTCAGCCAGAATGAAAGAGCTCGGAGTCCGCGTACGTTTTGACACAAAGGTTCTTTCTCTGCGATCTCCCGGCAGCAGTGACGGCAAATGGCAGATCATTACGCAGGGCTGGACCTACAGCGCTGACAGGGTCATCCTGTGCGCCGGGTCCAGAGCCTATCCTGCCACCGGTTCTGACGGGAGCGGATATGAACTGGCCTCTTCCTGCGGCCACACGATCATGCCGGTCGTGCCGGCACTGACAGCCCTTGTAACAGAAGAGCATTTCCTTCGCGGCGCATCCGGGGACAGGACCCTCTCTTCAGTCACACTTACCGCGGGAGAACGATCCTACAGCGAACAGGGCGAGCTGCAGTGGACAGATCAGGGCATTTCAGGCATCGTTGTTTTTAACCTGAGCCGCTACGCGGCAAGGGCTCTTGCAGAAGGTCTGCAGGTGCATGCTTCCATTGACCTTTTTCCCGACATGAGCGAAGATGAGCTTCGAAGCCTGCTTTCATCACTTCCAGGGAATTCGGAGGGCATTGTGACTTCATCCTCTGTCCGCGGCCTGCTTCCGGTCCGGCTCCGTGACGCTCTTTTTGCATCCGGCGCACTCAGGCAGAAGAAAAACGTGTCTTTTCCGGATACAGATACTGCACTGCGTCTGTTCAGGCACCTGAAGCTTACGATCTCAGGAGTCCGGTCATACGATCAGGCTCAGATCTGCGCAGGCGGCATCTATCTGTCTGAAGTAAACGAAGACACACTTGAATCGAAACTCTGCCCCGGACTGTATTTCGCGGGAGAGATCCTTGATATCGACGGTCCCTGCGGCGGATACAATCTGCAGTGGGCATGGTCAAGCGGCGCTCTCGCCGGAATGAACGCTGCTCGCTGATCCCGCAGCCGGCATACAGACAGCTTTCAGATAAACGGAGACGATACATGTTACGAATCAATCAGCTTAAAATGAGGCCGGATCATACGGAGGAGGAACTTAAGAACGCGGTTCTTCGGGAGCTGCGCCTGCCTCCGGATACAGACGTGAAAATGCAGATCCGCAGACGCTCTGTTGACGCCAGAAAGAAACCGGACATCTTTTATGTCTACACGGTAGATGTGTCTGTGAGAAATGAGGATAAGGTCCTGCGGAAGGCGCGCAGCCGTTCGGTACAGCGCCTTAGCGAAAAGCGTTACTGCTTTAAAGCCGGAGGAAATGAAAAGATGAGCCATCCGCCGGTGATCATAGGCATGGGACCTGCCGGGCTTTTCTGCGCTCTTATGCTTGCCCGCGCCGGGTACAGGCCGATCGTTCTTGAACGCGGCAAACGGGTGGAAGAGCGGCAGAAGGATGTGGAAATGTTCTGGAAGAGAGGAGTGCTCGACCCGTCCTCCAATGTACAGTTTGGCGAGGGCGGCGCAGGAACTTTCTCCGACGGTAAACTGAATACAGTTATCAGGGATCCGAACGGACGGATCCGCTTTGTCATGGAAACATTCGTACAGGCTGGAGCCGATGAGCGGATATTGTATGATTATAAGCCTCATATCGGAACAGATGTACTCTCAGGCGTGGTCGCTCATATCCGCAGCGAGATCCTCTCGCTGGAAGGCAGCATCTTCTTCGAAAGCCGGGCTGCATCCATTCAGCCGCATCCTGCCGGAAACGGCCTGTACCGCGTATGTACAGATGATGGCTCTGAATATGTATCCGGGACGGTAGTTCTTGCCATCGGGCACAGTGCCAGGGATACATACAGGATGCTTTACGATAACGGGTTTGCCATGGAGGCCAAGGCGTTTGCTGTTGGCGTCCGGGCTGAACATCCGCAGCAGATGATCAACGACGCGATGTATGGAGAGAACTGCCCATATGACATGGAAGCCGCCCCTTACAAGCTTACCCACACTCTTGCAGATGGAAGAGGAGTATACAGTTTCTGCATGTGTCCCGGCGGATATGTGGTCAATGCGTCATCTGAGGAAGGTTACCTGTGCGTCAACGGCATGAGCTATCACGCCAGAGATGGTCAGCATGCCAACAGCGCGATCGTGGTTACTGTTTCACCGGAGGATTACGGAGGAAGCGGTCCGCTTTCCGGTATTGATTTTCAGCACAGGCTTGAAAAGAAAGCGTACGAAGCCGGCAGCGGAAGGATCCCCGTGCAGCGCTTCGGAGATTACTGCGCAGGCAGAAAAACCGTCAGTTTCGGTAAAATAGTCCCGCTGACAAAAGGAAGCACCGCGGGAGCAGATGTGCGGTCCATCTTCCCGGCATTTATCGCGGACGCGATCGAAGAAGGTTTCTATGCCTTTGACCGCCAGATACCTGGATTCGCGGATCCGGATATGCTGCTGATGGGTGTTGAGAGCCGTACTTCGTCCCCTGTAAGGATCCTTCGTGACCCAGTAAGACTGGATTGCCCGGGATTTCCCGGCATATATCCCTGCGGCGAGGGCGGAGGATACGCAGGCGGCATAACCTCTGCCGCAGTGGACGGTATACGCGTTGCTGAGGCCATAGCTCAAAAGTTCGAATCCGGCATTGACTTTCAAAACAAATAATGAAATAATTAAATGATACATAACAGGGCAGGATGTGTTTTTCAGCCGCAGGAGAGAGCCGCGGGAAAAACCATATGCCTGAAAACAGAATAACGATGAAGGAACTGCCTGTACAGGAACAGCCGTATGAAAAGTGTTTTCATCAGGGACCGCATGCCATGACAGACGCGGAGCTGCTCGCTGTTATCCTGAAAACGGGCTCAGACAGGGAATCCGCCCTGTCTCTGTCAAACCGGATCCTGGACCTGTCCCCGGAAGGAGGCCTTCTGGGACTGTGTCATCTGTCCCTCGAAGAACTCATGAAGCTGAGGGGCGTCGGGCGCGTGAAAGCCATACAGCTTAAATGCGTATGCGAGCTCTCAGCCAGAATAGCTTCCAGCAGCAAGAAGGAACGCATCCGGTTTACAGACCCGGAAGAAGTAGCCGGACACTACATGGAGATCTGCAGACACCTGGAGCAGGAAACTGTGATCCTTCTGATGCTCGATACAAAGGGCCGGCTGATCCGGGAACAGGAGATATCCCGGGGCACGGTGAACGCGGCGCTTATTTCCGGAAGAGAGATCTTCAGGGAAGCGCTCCGGTGCGGGGCGGTTTCCATCATTCTGATACATAATCATCCGAGCGGCGATCCTACGCCGAGCCGGGAGGATATACAGCTGACTGAAAATGTCGCTAGAAGTGGGGAGCTTCTGGGCATAACACTGCTGGATCATATCATCATCGGGGATCTTCAGGCTGTCAGCTTCCGCCAGGAACAGCTGCTCTGATTCTTTTTTAAACAGATCGTTGATTAATAAGGGCTGATTGCTTATGATATTTCGTACACTGTACGGTGTCGACCTTGGCACCGATACGATCAAACTGCGTGACAGAAGCGGAAAAAAATTCCTCGAATGCCGGAACATGATCGCTGTCCGTAATGACGGCAGAGTTCTTGCAGTCGGAGATGACGCTTATGAAATGTTTGAAAAAAATCCGGAGGATGTTGAGGTGTCTTCTCCCATGTCAGGAGGAGTGATCGCGAGTGCCACGAACATGGAACTCGTACTCACCGATACGCTCCGGAAGTTTACATCGTTTACGAAAAAAAGCTCCGGACTGTGCCTTGCCGTGCCTTCAAATCTGACACCTGTGGAACAGAGAGCTTTTTTTAATGTGCTCAGTACGGGACGGGTCCCGGGAAGAGTCCGTGTCGTTGAAAAGGGAATCGCCGATGGAGCGAGCATAGGACTTGCGGTCCTTTCGTCCGCCGGCCATATGCTTGTCAATATCGGTGCCTCCACCACGGAGATATCGGTCATATCCTCCGGGAAGGTCATTCTCTCATCATCGCTGAAGATCGGAGGACAGACGCTCGATTCGGATATCGCAACCATGATACGGCGAAAATTCAACATCAGCATTGGAATGAAGACAGCTGAGCATCTGAAGAACAATCTGGCCTTCATGATCAACGGGCCGCGTCTGGAACAGCCTGTATTCGGCATCCATACGCTGAGCGGCCTGCCTAAATCCGACCGGATACCGTCTCTTGCCGTAAGTGTCGCCATCATTGATACGATCGACAGGATCACCCAAGAGATACGCTCGGTATTTGACAGGATCCCGCCGCAGCTCATGCTCGACATTGAAGAAGAGGGCATATTCCTTACCGGCGGGGTCTCCATGATCCTTAATCTGCCGATCTACATGCAGAAAGAGCTGGGACTTCCGATCTATCACATTCAGGATCCCAAAAACAGTACCATCCGGGGCATTCTGGAGATCATAAATAACAAAGAACTGAGTGAACTGATGCATGCGCCGCAGCTGTGACGCATGATGCATACAACAGGATACTATTACATGAACAGAAGACGAAACGATAACGGAGCAACAAAATATCTGATCACGGTCCTGACGATCCTGTGCATCGTCCTGATCGGTGTGACCCTTTTAAAGCCGGGGGCTGCCTCGCCCGTGCGCTCTGTGACAGGCATCATCGTGACGCCTGTACAGAAAGGGATCAGCGTTATCGGACACTGGCTGTCCGGTTTTAACGGAAACCTGGCGGATGTGAACATGCTCCGCGAGGAAAATGAACAGCTGAAAGAGCAGGTCGATACTCTGATGGCGGAAAACAGCCAGCTTGTTCTGGATAAGGAAGAGCTTGACCGGCTCCGCGTGCTCCTGGACCTGGCGGATGAATACTCCGATTATGAAACCGTTGGAGCACATGTCATCTCTAAGGATTCCGGCAACTGGTTCAGTACCTTCACCATCGATAAAGGCATTGCTGACGGCATCCGCGTAAACTGCAATGTGATCGCGGGCTCAGGGCTTGCCGGCATCGTCACCGCCGTTGGTCCCAACTGGGCGAGAGTGCGTTCCATCATAGATGACAACAGCAATGTCAGCGCCATGGTCTCCACAACTTCGGATACATGTATTATCGCCGGAAACCTTGAACTGATCGATTCCGGAGCCCTCAATCTTGTGAAGCTGACGGATTCTGAAAACAAGGTCCATGTGGGAGATAAGATCGTCACCTCCAACATCAGCGAAAAATATCTTCCGGGGATCCTGATCGGATACATCAGCGAGCTCAACAATGACGCGAACAATCTGACAAAATCCGGAAAGATCACCCCTGTGGTCGATTTCCGTCATATGCAGGAGGTCCTGGTCATTCTGGAACTGAAGCAGTATGTGGCTGAAAACGCGGATGCTTCCGCGTCTCCCGTGATCGATGTCGGCTCGGATCAGTCTCAGCCGGCACAGCAGACAGAGGCGGAAAACTGAGAGGAGGCAGCTATGATACGAAGAATCACCATGGCACTGCTCATTATCATTACCGCGTTTGCCCAGTGCTGCCTGTTCCAGGTCTTTGAGATCGCGTCTGTCAAGCCGAACCTGCTTCTGATCGTTACAGTTGCCTTCGGACTCATGCGCGGGCGCAGGAGCGGTCTCGTAACCGGTTTTTTCTGCGGCCTTGCCATGGAGCTGCTGTTTGGCGAAACGCTTGGGTTTCAGGCGCTCATATACATGTGGCTTGGTTACATGGCCGGATATTTTTACAGGATCTTCTACGATGATGATATCAAGACGCCGCTCATGCTCGTGTGCGGCGCGGATCTGATCTACGGCCTGTATCAGTATGTTTTTTCATTCCTCCTTCGCGGAAGGATCCATTTTTTCTATTATCTGGGCAGAGTGATCATCCCGGAAATGCTATACACGCTCATGATGACGATCCTCATCTACTGGATTCTTTACAGGATCAATCATCTTCTCAACAAGAGCGATAAAAGGAGAATAGACAGTCTTGTTTAAACGAAACGGCAGTAAAACAGAAAAAGGGACCGGATTTCGAATCGGCATCCTGGTCGCCATCTTCATTCTGATGGCGGTCATTCTTGTTCAGCGCCTTTTTACGCTTCAGATCATCAACGGCGAAAACTATCTCAATAATTTCGCCGTGTCCATTAAAAAAACCCGTGTCCTGAAGAGTTCCCGCGGCGAGATCTATGACTGCAACGGCGAGCTTCTTGCTTATAACCGCCTGTCCTACATCGTAACATTTGAGGACAGCGGCAGCTATGAGACCCGTCATATCCGTAATCTTTCCCTGAACAGTATTCTCTACCGCACCATCAAGATCATTGAGAGCCACGGCGATTCCATCTCAGAAGGGTTCCGTGTTTCCCTGAATGACGAGGGCGAGTATGTTTATAATGTGACGGGTTTTTACCTGAGCAGATTCAAGGCCGACCTTTTCGGACAGGCATATATCGATGATCTGACCGATGAACAGAAGAATATATCTGCGCCTGATCTGATCGAACTGCTTTGCAGTACGAAGTATTACGGCATCATTGACAATAAGACGACTGCCAAAGAGCGCAATGATTACGGGCTTCCCGAAAGCCTGACGAAGGAAGAGATCCTGCAGCTGTGCTTCCTTCGCAGTTCCCTGGCAGCCAACAGCTTCCAGAGGTACAATTCCATTACAGTCGCGCAGGACGTCTGTACGGAAACGGTATCCCAGCTCATGGAAAACCAGGACACACTGCCGGGTATCGATATTTCTGAAGACTATCTCAGGGTTTACAATAATGCTGAGTATTTTTCACAGATCATCGGCTATACCGGAAAGATCTCCTCAGATGAACTCAATGAGCTCAGGGCAAAGGATGACAGCTACGATTCTACGGATATCGTAGGAAAGGTCGGTATCGAAAAGGTCATGGAAACTTCCCTTCAGGGAGATAAAGGAAGCGAGGTCATCTACGTTGATAACCTCGGAAGAACGCTGAGCACGGAATCCGTTGAGCAGCCGCAGGCAGGCGATTCGCTTCACCTGACCCTGGATACGAACCTTCAGGTGGCTGCATACAAAATACTGGAGCAGTACATTGCCGGTATCGTATGGTCCTATATCGTTGACGCGCAGGAGTTCAACGCAGAATGGGCTACTTCAGCAGATGATGTGTACATACCCATTTACGACGTGTACTTTGCCCTGTTTGAGAATAATGTGCTGAGCGTTACGCATCTGGCCTCCAAAGACGCATCCGCCAATGAGCGTCATGTGTATGAACTGTTCAGCCAGAAGTCCAGGCAGATCTTTGACACCCTCAAAGATGAACTTACAAGACCGGACCCGACAGCGTACCGCGATCTTTCTGAAGAAATGCAGGTCTATCAGTCCTACATCGTAAACACGATGCTTCAGGAGACAGGTATCCTGAACTCAGAAGCCATTGATGAGAGCGACCTGACATGGATCGCGTGGAGCCGTGATGAAGTCATCAGCCTGCAGGAATTTCTCACCTATGCAATTTCCAAAAACTGGATCGATATCAACGGCATCGCTGAGGATACGGCATATATGGACTCCGATGAGATCTACAGCGTTCTCTCAGACTATATAGAAGAGTACCTGTTTAATGATACGGATTTTACAAAGCGCGTATTCCGCTACATGCTCAGAGAAGGTTCCCTGTCCGGAACAGAGGTCTGCCTCCTTCTTTTCGACCAGGGGATCCTCGATATGAATATGACTGATTATGACGCGCTGTCGGACGGCAGTTATTCCGCCTACGACTTTATCCGTGACAAGATCTATAATCTGGAGATCACTCCCGGTCAGCTGGCCCTGACGCCGTGTTCCGGCGCTATCGTGATCACTGACCCCGACAGCGGAGATGTTAAGGCCTGTGTTTCCTATCCGGGATATGACAACAACCGTCTTGTCAACACAATGGATACGGCCTACTACAATAAGCTTGTGACAGATCTTTCTTCACCGTTCTACAGCCGTGCGACGCAGGAAGTGCTGGCCCCCGGTTCAACCTTCAAGATCGTTGCCGCTACGGCAGGCGTCATGGAGAACCAGATCGGCATAGATGAGGGCGTATACTGTATCGGCGACTTTACTGAGGTTACACCGGATATCAAGTGCTGGGTATACCCCGGCGCCCACGGTACGGAAACTCTGACAACGGCGATCCGTGATTCATGCAACTTCTATTTCAATACCATCGGTTTCCGCCTGGCAACGGCCAACGGGCTTTTCAACGATGACGGAACGATCAATTACCAGGATGAGGTCGGTGTATCCACCCTGCAGAAGTATGCTTCCATGTACGGGCTGGATTCCTGTTCGGGAGTTGAGGTTCCCGAGACTCCTCCGCATCTGTTCACCTACGATGCTGTCCGTTCCTGCATGGGACAGGCTGACCAGACCTATACGCTGACTCAGCTTGCCCGCTATGTGACGACCATCGCGAACAGCGGTACCTGCTATGACCTGACTCTCATTGACAGGATCACGGATTCAAGCGGCAACATCATTTCCGAGGAGGATCCGGTCATTCACAGCACCGTCGATATTCCGGAACCGCTCTGGAGCGCGATCCATACAGGAATGCGGGCCATGGCACAGCAGCACGACGTATTAAAGACCTTTACTCAGGTCGCTGTCGCCGGAAAGACCGGAACAGCGCAGGAGATACAGACAAAACCGAACCACGCCCTGTTTATCGGGTATGCTCCGTTCGACGATCCTCAGATGGCGATCGCCGTCCGTGTCGCGAACGGTTACAGTTCCAGACATACGGCTTCGATCGCGAAAGATGTCATCAGCTATTACTTTAATGCTGTGGACGAGAGCGAGCTGATCACCGGCCATGCTGTCCTTGTAGAAGCAGATACATCTACTCAGGACTGATACAGATATTTCGAAGGAGGCGGATATTCTTGAGGCATGATTCAGTCATCATCAAAACAAATGCATATGGGCTGACGCTTATACTGAATCCGGACATTCCGTTTGAGCAGCTGCTCGATGACACGGGAAAGAAATTTGCCGAAGCCGCCCGTTTCTTCAGGAACGCCCAGATGGCCCTCACATTCAGGGGCCGCCCTCTCACCGAAGAAGAGGAGATAGCGCTGATCGATGAGATCACTGCAAACGCGAAGATCAATATCGTCTGCCTTGTGGATGAGAACAAAGAAAGCTCCGAAAAGAGCAGGGAAGCGATCGATGAGGCTCTCGAGAAGAGCAAGTACGGCACTGCCCAGATCTACAAGGGAACCATAAAAAACGGCATGCGGCTGGAGACAGAAAAAAATGTCATCATTCTCGGTGATGTCAATCCCGGAGCCGTTGTTATATCTACAG
Organism: uncultured Lachnospiraceae bacterium; assembly: GCA_902803065.1. GTDB lineage: Bacteria > Bacillota > Clostridia > Lachnospirales > Lachnospiraceae > Merdiplasma. The sequence continues at coordinate 10,200 of CADCOP010000168.1, forward strand.
GAAATGTCATCATTCTCGGCTGCTGCATGGGTAGCGTTTCAGCGGGAGCCGGAGGAGATGAGTCCTGTTTCATAGCTGCCATGACTTTGCTGGCACGTGAGATCAAGATCGCTTCTTATATCAACCGTTCGGCTATCACCAAACGCATTGACAGGGGAGATTATCCTGTCGACCCGAAGATAGCCTATCTGCGCCATGGTCATATTTTCTACGAACCGCTGCGCTCAACTGCCTTTGAGCATATGGATGCGCTTTCGGCAGGCAGCGGTACGGAAGAGACGCAGGAAAGGAACAATACCTGATGATTATGTTCAGACAGTATCATTTTAAGGATTATCATTTTACACTGATCCTCTGGGTCACCCTCCTGTCAATTCTCGGGATTCTGGTGATCGGCAGCGCCCAGAGCTCTTCACAGCAGAGACAGATCATCGGTCTTATTCTCGGCGTTGCGGTCATGCTGTTTCTTTCACTGATCGATTACCAGTGGCTGCTGCGGTTTTCCTGGTTCTACTACCTGGGAGGAATCGGGCTTCTTGCGGCTGTTCTTCTGATCGGTGAAAATGTAAACGGCGCAACCAGATGGATCCGGATCGGCATTCAGTTTCAGCCGTCGGATCTGATGAAGCTGATCATGATCATGTTTTTCGCGTCATTTTTCTCGCATTTTCAGGATCAGCTCAACACCTGGAAGATCATACTGTTTTCAGTTCTGCTGATTGCGGTTCCGCTTCTTCTCATCGTAAAAGAACCGGATCTTTCGACAACCATCGTTACGGCACTGACTTTCTGTGCTATAATATTTACAGCCGGTCTCAGTTTTAAGGTCATCGGCGCTATTCTTCTGATCACGGTGCCCATGGTCATTATTTTCATGAGCCTGATCATGAACCCTAACCAGACCATCATTCCCTCATACCAGCTGCTTCGTATCCTTGCCTGGCTCCGGCCGAATGAATATCCGGATCAGGCGTATCAGCAGCAGAACTCGATCATAGCCATCGGGTCAGGGCAGCTGTACGGAAAGGGTCTGAATAATAATATGGTCTCTTCCGTAAAGGGAGGAAATTTCATTGCAGAGCCGCAGACGGATTTCATTTTTGCCGTCGCGGGAGAGGAGCTTGGTTTTCTCGGCTGCTGTGTTATCATCATTCTGGAACTGCTGATCGCCATTGAATGCATCCGTATAGGCAGGCGGGCCAGAGACATGGCAGGAACCCTGTTCTGCTGCGGCCTCGGAGCTCTGATCATGTTCCAGAGCATGCTGAATATCTGTGTTGCTACTGGCCTTCTTCCCAACACGGGGATCCCGCTTCCGTTCGTCAGCTATGGAAGTACGTCGCTGATCACCTTGTGTGCCGGTATCGGGATCGCGTTGAACATAGGTCTTCAATCCAAAAAATACTAAAGGAGGGTGCCTGAATGAATATAGGTCTGATCGCTAATGACGGAAAGAAAAAACTGATGCAGAACTGCGCGGTCGCCTACCGCGGGATTCTTGCGAAACATGAGTTATATGCCACGGGAACGACCGGCCGCCTGATCGAGGAAGCTACCGGCCTGCCGGTCCATCTTCTCCTGTCGGGCCATGTGGGCGGTGAGCAGCAGATGAGCGCCATGGTAGAGCAGAATCAGATAGATCTTGTCATATTCCTGCGTGACCCGGATAATCAGAAAACAGAATGGCCGGATATTAAAAAAGTTATCCGGCAGTGCGACGTACATAATGTGCCGCTTGCCACAAATATTGCTTCTGCTGAAATCCTTCTGAAATCGCTGGACCGTGGTGATCTGGACTGGCGGGAAATGTACAAATGAGTAATAATAAAGACACTGTATATCCGTTTACAGAACGCGAATGGAAACGGCTCAATGAGATCGACGCAAATGAGAGGAGAGGCACAGTCAGGCTGGGGCTTGTTCTTGTACTTCTGACCCTGATCGCGGCGATCATGGCCTTCCTAGTCTATCTTGTTGTTTTCAGGTCGCATGACTATGACCTTGTTCAGACTTATGACAGAAATCATACCGTCCTCGGAATACCGGACACTTCTGTCAGAGAAGACACGGCATCGTCATTCGCCTCTGATCTGTGCGTCACGGATCGTGACATCAACCTTGCTGCTGTTTCGCTTCAGGCTTACAGCGCAGGCCTGTTTGATCTTGACAATGCCGGGATCATCTATGCGAAAGACCTGTTCACCACCCGCTCGCCGGCCAGCCTGACAAAGATCATGACTGCTCTCGTAGCGATCCGTTACGGAAATATGGATGACATAGTGACTGTCACAGAGACAGCCCTCAACATCGAATACGGTTCCTCTGTCTGCGATATCAAGGTAGGAGACCGGATCTCCATGAAGCAGCTCGTCTACGGCATGATGATCGCGTCCGGCAATGACGCGGCCATGATGATTGCCGAGCATGTAGGCGGATCGGTTGACTATTTTGTTGACATGATGAACCAGGAGGCTCTTAAGATCGGAGCGACAAGAACTCATTTCGTCAATCCGCACGGTCTTACGGACAGCAATCACTATACCTGCGCGTATGATATTTATCTCATGTTCAGGGAAGCCATGAAGTATGACATGTTCATGGATATCATCAGCCGCAGCAATTTCTACGCTGAGTATACGAACGCGGAAGGCAGTGCCGCGGCAGTCACGTGGGAATCTACGAACCATTATTTTACCGGTGAAGCTGAGGCACCGGACAACGTTCTTATCTACGGAGGCAAAACAGGAACGACAGAGGATGCCGGCGCATGCCTTGTACTGCTGACCAAAGACCTCTACGGAGACCCGTATCTGGCTGTGATCCTCCATTCCCCGGACAAGGACCTTCTTTACGATGAAATGAATCATCTTCTCAGCATCGTTCCGTCTGAGGCGGCTTAAGTATCTTTTAATCATTTAACAGGTTGTATTTTGAAACTAAATAGTCTATAATTTATTCGTAAGTATTTCAATCCGAAAACAGGGAGGGAAACTAAATATGATACAGTTGATCGTCGGCGAAAAGGGTAATGGTAAAACGAAAATTCTTCTGGATAAAGTGAATACCGAGATCAAATCCGCCAATGGCAGCGTAGTTTATCTTGATAAAAGCAAACAGCATATGTATGAGATCAATAATAAGGTCAGACTGATCGATGTCACTGATTTTCCGATCAAGGATACGAGTGCTTTCATCGGATTTCTCTGCGGCATGATCTCGCAGGACCGTGATCTTGAATATGTTTATCTGGACAGTTTTCTTAAAATCGCTGCGATACCTGGAAGAGATGTAAAAGACGCGCTTGACCAGATCTGCAAGATCAGTGAAACTTATAACGTTAATTTTGTTATCAGTATTTCCATCACCAAGGATGAAGTTCCCGAAAACCTGGCAGACGCTGTCATCAATTAATGGTTTTCCGAGTTACACGCTATCAGGATCAATACAATAATGTGTATTGCCGCCGCAGAGCTTCATGCGGCGGCATTTATTCTTGATAACAGTTTATTCTGTTCGAAGATCACAGATCAGAGAGGTGGAATGATTTGGAACCCAGAAACGCCCGCAACAAGATCACAACGCTGCGCAGTTTCAGCTGGCTGAATATCGGTACGATCCTGTTCATCGGCATATCAATCTACATAGTCATCAGTGTATTTGCGTACCTGACTGCCAGACATGTGACTTCCTATGAAGTGACGGCCGGCTCCATATCGGGCAATTACAGGTACACTGCGCTTGCTCTCAAAAACGAAACCGTATTCTCATCGGGCTCGTCCGGATATGTTACATATTATGCAAGAAACGGGGCAAGAGCTTCCGCCGGGACGGTGGTATGCACAGTTGATAAAACACCAGGAAGCACATCAGCCTCAGCTGTATCCGCCGAACTGACGGATGAGGATTACAAAGAACTTCGCCAGAGCATGTCATCCTTTACTCTCAACTTTACTCCCGGCACATTCCAGAACGTGTACAGCTTCAAGGCAGACCTGGAAGGCTACCTGCTTCAGGCGGGACAGAAGGAAGGCGAATTTACCGGAAACAGCATGAACACATCGGTCATTCCTTCATCCGGCTTTGTGTGCTATACAGTGGATAACATGGAGTCACTCACAGAGGCGGACCTGAGCGAAGAGCTCTTCAACGAGAAGGACTACTCCCCGGTAAACCTGCGCCTGACACAGAATGTCAAGACAGGAGACCGGCTGTATAAACTCATCAGCGGAGAAGACTGGACTCTGTATTTTCCCATATCTTCGGATCTTGCTACGGAGCTCCATGACAGAACATCGATCCGGTTCCGTTTTCTGAAGGATGATACGACATTTACGGCTGCATTTTCCATTCTCCGTTCCGATGATGATTATTACGGAAAGATCACTCTGTACAATTCTCTTGTGAGATATGTCGCTGACCGGTATCTGGATATCGAGCTTCTTCTTGACAGGCGTTCCGGGCTGAAGATTCCTTCTTCCGCGATAGGAGAGAAGAGATTCTACAAAATTCCCGGTGAATATGTCATGGTCAACAATGACAACACCAATGAGATCATGATCCTGCGTGAAAGCTTTGGTTCAGACGGATCCTCTAACGTAAAGAACATAACTGCTACCGTCTATGCCAAACAGGGAGATGATTATCTGGTGGATATCAGCCTGTTTGAACCCGGAGACTATGTCCGGATGACGAATACGACGAAAAAGCGGCAGATCAAAGAGAGTGATATTGTACAGATCCAGGGTGTCTACAATATCAATAAGGGCTACGCGATCTTCCGCCAGGTCACAGTCATTGACCAGAACGAAGAGTTCTGTATCGTGGAACCGAACAGTGCCTATGGCCTTGCGGCTCACGATTATATCGCGCTGGATGCTTCCAGCATCGGTGATGACGACATTATTTAAAGAGAGGGGACAAGCTGTAAATGCTGAAGGAGAATCTGTTTCAGGTGGAAGAAAGAATACGGGCTGCCTGTGCCCGCTGCGGACGTTCGCCTGAAGAAGTTACACTGATTGCCGTGAGCAAAACAAAACCTGTTTCGATGATCGAAGAGATCTACAAAGAAGGCATTCGCAATTTCGGTGAAAATAAACCGCAGGAGCTTCGCGACAAATATGACCTTTTGCCGCAGGATATCCGCTGGCACATGATCGGTCATCTGCAGAAAAACAAGATCAAGTATGTTATTGGCAGAGCCTGCATGATCCATTCGGTGGATTCAGCAGAGCTCGCGGCCGCGATCGACAGCCAGGCGGCAAAAAACAATGTGATCATGCCTGTCCTTGCGGAGGTCAACATGGCAGGCGAAGATACCAAATTCGGCCTGCGCCCGGAGGACGTGATGTCCTTTGTCAGAACCGTTTCAGAACTGAAAAACATCCGCCTGAGCGGTCTGATGACCATCGCGCCGTATGTCGAAAACCCCGAAGAGAACCGTATTCACTTCAGGAATTTGCGGAAATTGTCTATTGACATACGTAATAAAAACATTGATAATATTTTTATGTCCGAACTGAGCATGGGCATGACGAACGATTATGAGGTCGCTATTGAAGAAGGCGCGACCATTATTCGCGTAGGAACAGGCATTTTCGGAGAGCGTGACTATTCTTCAACGGAAACTCACAGCATCTGACAAGCCAGGAGTATGTATAATGAGTGTTTTAGATAAATTTCTTAATGTAATTAAACTGACCGATGACAACGATGATGATTATCCGGATGAGGGATATCTGGACGAACCGGAAGAAAACGCGGATGAACCGCAGCAGAAACGCCGCATAGCCAGAAAAGACACCGACGATGATGATCTGTTTGATGACGACCCGGAGAAGACCGGTTCCTCACGTTCTTCATCCAGGCGCTCCACGGTCTCGGTTCCGTCTGTTGATGATGACGACGATGAGGAAGATACTTCCTATGAGCGTCCGCGGCAGACAGCACGTGTTCCCAGAAGCTCAACGAAGATCTCCTCGATCAGGAACCGCAGCAGAAAGGAAGAAGCGGGCATGGAAGTTTGCGTCATCAAGCCTCATTCAATCGACGATGAACAGGAGATCGCCGACAGTCTTCTTTCCAATTGTACAGTGATCCTGAATCTGGACGCGCTGGAGATCGATTCCGCACAGAGGATCATTGATTTCGTAGGCGGTGCTATCTATGCAATGCATGCGCATCTGCAGCGGATCAGCAATACGATTTTCCTGCTTACACCTGCGAATGTTGAGATCACCGGCGATCTTCAGGAAGTGCTTAACAGCACCTTTAATGTACCGGTTTTTGACAGGGAATATTGAGTCATAGCTTTGAATGAATAATACTACCAAAGAGGATATGCTGCTCCGGCGCCGCCTGTCTGATCTGGCGCATATGGCCTGGAGCAGAAACTGTCCTGTTTTTACAGGTTTTCTGGGTTTGAACGAACAGAATATTTATCACAGCTGCAAGAGTGAACTCTCCTTTATCAGGAGTTTTCTGTACGGCGGCTATGAAGAAGCAGAGCGTCAGATGGTTGGATTTCTACCTGATGCTTTTTGTTATGCCGGGAATTATGAATCCTTCCCGATCGCATGCGTACGGATCGTTTCGGATGGCAAAGGGTTTTCACAGCCTCCCGGGCACCGCGATTACCTCGGCGCCCTTTTGAATCTCGGCATCGACCGCTCCACCACAGGCGACATCCTGCTGTGTGACGGATACGCCCTCCTCATGTGTGAAGAAAAGATGGCGCGTTTTGTCACTGAAAATCTGTTTCGTGTCAGGAATATGCCTGTTTCCTGCAGCGTGACAGACCTGCACTCTGTTTCATATTACCCGAAGACGCAGCAGATCACAGGGAGTATTGCCTCCGTAAGGATCGACTCACTGATCGCCCTCGCCTTCAAAGTCTCCCGGAGCGCGGCAAATGATCTGTTAGACGGCGGAAAGGTTTTCATCAACGGAAAACTGTGTGACGGGAATGGAACTCACATCCGCGACAATGATCTGATATCTGTCCGGGGCTGCGGAAGATTCCGATTTTCCGGAATTCTTTCTGAAACGAAAAAAGGCCGTGTTTTTGTCGCAATAGAGAAATATATATGATCAGAAAACTGATCTGATCAGGAAAGGGGCTTCACAATGGACACTATTGTTCTGCCGGTCCGCCGTAACGGTGAATTCTGTTATAACATTCATATAGATCATACATGGGATATGCTTCCGGATGCGCTTCGTGATCTGGATACAGGAAACCGGAGGATCTGTATCGTTACGGACAGCAATGTCGGTCCTCTTTACGCGGAAGCCGTAAAAACAATTCTGGCTCCTCTGTGCCGTGAGATCAGTGTTTTTACATTTCCGGCCGGTGAGGATCATAAAAATCTTGATGAGATCAGGAAACTGTATCTTTATCTCACGGAGCAGCAGTTTGACCGCAATGATATCCTCTTTTCCCTCGGCGGCGGTGTGGTCGGCGATATGACCGGCTTTGCGGCAGCTACCTTTCTTCGCGGAATCCGTTTCGTCCAGCTTCCGACGACTCTGCTTTCACAGGTGGACAGCAGTATCGGCGGCAAAACAGGCGTAGATCTGGATCAGTATAAGAATATGGTAGGCGCTTTCCACATGCCTTCCCTTGTATATATCAACCTCTCCGTATTAAATACTCTGGATGGGGAGCAGTTCGCCAGCGGCATGGGAGAAGTTCTCAAGCACGGTCTGATCCGCGACAGTGAATATTATGTATACCTGATCTCGAACATGGAAGAGATCATGGAAAGAGACCCTTCTGTTCTCGCTCATGTGGTAGAAGGCAGCTGCCGGATCAAGCGCGCTGTTGTGGAGGCTGATCCTACAGAAAAAGGCGAGAGGGCACTGCTCAATTACGGGCATACGCTTGGCCACGCCATTGAAAAGCTGAAAAACTTTACGCTTCCCCACGGTCACTGTGTAGCCCTCGGCTGTGTTGCCGCTGGCCATATTGCCTGGAAACGGGGAATGCTCGATGAAGGTGAATTCTACGAGCTTCGCGATATGATGGTGTTTTTTGATCTTCCGATCGGTTTTGACGGCCTGATCCCGGAGGACATCATTGAAGCTGCCCGCCATGACAAGAAAATGGATGCCGGAGAGTTCCGGTTCATCCTGCTGACTAAGATCGGACACGCCAAGATCGTATCGGATGTAACTGAAAACGAAATGCTGGAGGCGCTGCGTTTTATCAGTTACTGATGAATCTGGTCCTTCACTGCTGCTGACAGTGGTATGAAGCTGGGCTGCTGACAGTGATATAAATTTGGAAAATGAGACGAACATAATGACATTTATCACAGATATTATCCTTTTTATCCTGCTTGTTCTTGCCGATCAGCTTACAAAGCTCTCAGCCCGCGCATTCCTGCGCGGGAGAGCAGGAGCCGAAATTATCCCCGGCGTATTCCGCCTGGAATACCTGGAAAACAGAGGCGCTGCATTTGGCATTCTCAATAACCGGCAGTGGATCTTTATTATTTTTGCTGCCGCCATCATC
>CADCOP010000169.1 GCA_902803065.1 uncultured Lachnospiraceae bacterium
GGTAGAGGTTGCGTGTTTTATGAGTAACGGCCGGGACATGTACAGGCATGAAGGAAAAGCCGCAAAAGGAAAACGCGCCGAAGGAGAGCGGAAGCCTGCAGCTGCGCTCCTGGGGGTGTGCCGAACAGACACATCACTGTCATCATTCTGATGGAGAGCTATCCGGGTCGTACAATTTGGGAAACTGGATGTAAATACCCGGGGTGCAGCTGCATTCCGGGTTTTATTCTTCCCCGGTTTGGAGCTGTCATCAGGTTTTGCTGCACATATACACGATCAAACATGAAAGGAAGGGTCGCATGTCTTTATTCACAGGAGCCGGCGTGGCTATCGTTACACCGATGCACGAAGATGAAACCGTTAATTATGAGAAACTGAATGAATTGCTGGAGGAGCAGATCGCCGGCGGAACAGACGCCATCATCATCTGCGGCACCACAGGCGAGTCATCCACACTGAGCCATGAGGAGCATCTGGATGTGATCCGCTACGCGGTCGATACCGTCGCGCACAGGATCCCTGTGATCGCGGGAACCGGATCCAACAGCACGGAGACGGCCATCTACCTGTCCACAGAAGCTGAAAAATACGGCGTGGACGGAGTGCTGCTCGTATCTCCGTATTACAACAAGGCTACGCAGAAAGGCCTGATCAGGCATTATACAAGGGTAGCCGAATCGATCCCGAAGACACCCATCATCCTCTACAACGTGCCCAGCCGTACGGGCTGCAACATCCTGCCGGAAACGGTGGCATCGCTGGTAAAAAATGTGGATAACATCGTGGGAATCAAGGAAGCAACGGGAAACATCTCCCAGATCACAAAGATGATGAGCCTCATGGACGGAAACATTGAGCTGTACTCCGGCAATGATGACCAGATCGTTCCGCTGCTCGCACTCGGCGGCAGAGGCGTGATATCCGTTCTCTCAAATGTTGCTCCGCGCCAGACGCACGACATCGTGGCAGCTTGGATGGAAGGCGACATTCAGAGATCCTGCAGGCTGCAGCTGGAAGCCATCGAACTGATCGAAGCGCTGTTCTGCGAAGTCAACCCGATCCCGGTCAAGACAGCCCTGAACCTGATGGGCAAAGAGGTGGGACCGCTGCGCGGACCTCTGTGCGAGATGGAAGACAGGAACGTGGAGCGCCTGCGCAACGCAATGATGAACTACGGAATCCTGTGAGAATGCGCGGAATACGGTGCCGCCGGATGCGCAGGCACTCAATACGATGATACTGCCGGATACGCAGGCACTCAATACGATGATACTGCCGGATGCACAGGCACTCAATACGATGCCGCCGGATGCGCAGGCACTCAATACGATGATGCTGCCGGATACGCAGACATCGGATACACAGACCCGGGACATAAAAAGACAGTGTTGGAGGATATTATGACGAAAATAATACTGAACGGCTGCAATGGACGTATGGGACAGGTCATTTCAGCTATGGCGGCGGAAGATCCTGAACTGGAGATCGCTGCCGGAATAGACATGTTTGATGAGGGAAAAAATCCGTATCCTGTATTTACAGAGATAGATAAGTGCGATGTCACTGCGGATGTTGTTATTGATTTTTCATCCCCGAAGGCGTTCGACGCTCTGATGGACTACTGTGTACAAAAGGAGCTTCCGGTCGTGGTATGTACGACCGGGCTCTCGGATGACCAGCTGTCCCGCCTGGAGGAGACCAGCCGCCAGGTGGCAGTCCTCAAGTCTGCCAACATGTCGCTGGGCATCAACCTTTTGATCAAGCTTCTGAAGGAAGCGGCAGCCGTCCTGGCGCCGGCCGGGTTTGACGTGGAGATCGTTGAGAAGCATCACAACCGCAAGAAGGACGCGCCGAGCGGAACAGCCATCGCGCTGGCGGACAGTATTAATGAAGCGCTGGGCGGAGAGCATGATTATATATATGACAGAAGCCAGCGCTACGAAGAGCGGTCCCCCAGGGAGATCGGCATATCCGCAGTCCGCGGCGGGACGATCGTGGGAGATCACGAGGTCATCTTCGCAGGCACCGACGAAGTGATCGAGTTTAAGCATACGGCGTATTCCAGAGCCATCTTTGCGAAAGGCGCTCTGCAGGCAGCCAGGTTCCTGGCAGGCAAAGCCCCCGGATACTATGGCATGGAAGATGTGATCGGCTGACCGGCGCGTGCGGGCATATGATACATGCGGGGCGTGCTGTGACAGCTCCGTGAATAATGATCACAAATGATAATGGAGATTGGAGACCGAAGACCTTGAATAACATGAAAAAAGTAGTAAAGTTCGGCGGAAGTTCGCTTTCCTGCGCGGCGCAGATGAAAAAGGTCGGTGATATCATCCGCAAGGATGATGCCCGCAGATACGTCATTCCTTCTGCTCCCGGGAAACGCTGGTCCGATGATACAAAGGTAACAGACCTGCTGTACCAGTGCTATGACGCGGCAGCCAGGGGCGAAGACATCGAGCCTCTGATCGGAGAGATCCGTGCCAGGTACCAGGAGATCATCGACGGACTGAAGCTGAAGCTCAGCCTGGATGATGAGTTCGCGGTGATCACGGACCTGTTCCGCAGGCAGGCCGGGCGCGACTATGCGGCGTCCCGCGGCGAATACCTCAATGGAATCGTCCTCGCGAACTATCTGGGATACCGATTTGTGGACGCGGCCGATGTGATCTTCTTTGATGAGAAGGGCAACTTTGACAGCCAGCAGACGCACCAGGTGCTCCGCGAGAGGCTGAAGACCATTGAGAGCGCCGTCATCCCCGGGTTCTACGGAGCCATGCCGGACGGCAGCATTAAAACATTTTCCCGCGGCGGATCAGACATTACGGGATCCATAGTGGCACGCGCGGTACGGGCAGATGTCTACGAAAACTGGACCGATGTTTCCGGTGTTCTCGTGACAGATCCGCACCTCGTCCCGAACCCGGAGGTCATTGAGACGATCACGTACCGCGAGCTTCGTGAGCTTTCCTACATGGGCGCGACCGTCCTTCATGAAGACGCCATCTTCCCGGTCCGCAAGGAAGGAATCCCGATCAACATCCGCAACACGAACCGTCCGGATGACGCGGGAACCATGATCGTAGAGAGCACCTGCCGCCAGCCGAAATACGTCATCACAGGCATCGCCGGCAAGAAGGGCTTCTGTGCCATTAATATTGAAAAAGACATGATGAACTCAGAGATCGGCTTCGGCCGCCGCGTTCTCGGCGTGTTCGAGGACCATGGCATCTCCTTTGAGCACATGCCCTCGGGCGTCGATACGCTGACCGTCGTCGTACATCAGTCAGAGTTCATGGAAAAAGAGCAGAGCGTGATCGCGGGGCTTCACAGAGCCGTGCATCCGGACACGATCGAACTGGAAGGTGATCTGGCGCTGATCGCCATTGTCGGACGAGGCATGAAAGCAAAGAAAGGAACCTCCGGACTGGTCTTCTCAGCGCTGGCCCACGCCCGCGTCAACATCAAAATGATCGACCAGGGCTCCAGCGAGATGAACATTATCATTGGCGTACGCAACGAAGATTTCGAGGCAGCCGTCAAAGCGATCTACGACGTATTTATCACCGCACAGCTCGGGAGATAAAAAGATAAGAAGACAAAGCGATAAAGCGATAAAGAGATAAAGAAATAAAGAAATAAACCGAGGGGGGACATTCCTGTTATGGGAATGTCCCCCCTCGAAGCCTGTGTAGAAATGGTTTCTTATTGTTTTACTCGATGACCTTGATCCAGCCTTCCGGTGCCTCAATGCGTCCCATCTGGATGCCTGTCAGAGTATCATAGAGCTTCTGGATGACCGGACCCATCTTCTCCATGCCGCTTTCGAAGCAGATCTCTTTGCCGTGGTCAACGATCTTGCCGACCGGGGAGATAACAGCTGCCGTACCGCAGAGACCGCACTCCTTGAAGTTCGGAACCTCAGAGAGGAGGACTTCGCGCTCATCGACCTTCAGACCGAGGTACTTCTCGGCAACATAGACGAGTGAGCGGCGGGTGATGGACGGAAGAATGCTGCCGGACTTCGGAACGACCAGGTTGCCGTCAGCATCTACGAAGATGATGTTGGCACCGCCGGTCTCCTCGATCTTCGTGCGTGTACCCGGATCAAGGTAGATGTTCTCAGCATAGCCCTCATTGTGGGCTGTAACGATCGCGTGAAGGCTCATGGCGTAGTTCAGGCCAGCCTTGATGTGGCCGGTTCCGTGAGGCGCCGCACGGTCGAAATCGCTGATCTTGACCGTGATCGGCTTCGCGCCGCCCTTGAAGTACGGGCCGACGGGAGTAACGAAGATGCGGAACTGATACTCATCTGCCGGTTTTACGCCGATGACCGGGTTGGAACCGAACATATACGGGCGGATGTACAGGGTAGCGCCTGAACCGTAGGGCGGTACATAAGCAGCATTAGCCTTGACAACATCAACGACAGCCTGAATAAAACGATCCTCCGGGAACGGCGGCATTTCAAGACGCTCAGCAGAATCATGCATGCGTTTCGCGTTCAGGTCCGGGCGGAAGCAAACGATGTGTCCATCTTCCGTTGTATAAGCCTTCAGACCTTCAAAGCAGGTCTGAGCGTACTGGAGAACGCCTGCGCACTCGCTGATGACGACCTTGTCATCTTCCGTCAGGACGCCTTCATCCCATGCGCCATTCTTGAAATTGGAAACAAAACGTTTGTCGGTCTTGATGTAGCCAAAACCGAGGGCTGCCCAGTCGATGTTTTTCTTTTCCATAATACTTCTCCTTCTTTCAGCAAATATCTTTTCCTCAGGATCCGGACCTTTTTAATTCCGGAATGAACGGCCTTCGCCGCATCTTTTTGGCTTTTTGAGGCGAACCGCCGGGGAAAACACAAAAATATAATAAATTTATAGAAAATTTTATCACTGTAAACTGATGGCGTCAAGGCTTGAGTGTTTTTACTTGTACTTGCCCGCCACAATGTGATACACTATGCATCAGTGGAAAAACAGAAAATATTTGACAATTTCAGAAAGGAATATACAGAATCATGGGTAAGAGACTCAGAAAAGATATGCTTATCGTAGAAGCTCTTGATGTGGATCCGGATATCGCCGCGATCCTTATGGAGCAGGGCATGCACTGCATCTACTGCGGAGCTGCATCCGGGGAAACGCTCGAAGAAGCAGGCTATGTGCACGGCTTCTCAAGCGCTGACATGCAGCAGATGGTCGATGCGATCAACGCATATCTGGACCAGAAGGAAGCAAACGCTGCGGCCCAGGGCTGATATTGTTTCGACAGATGAGAGGGCTGCA
>CADCOP010000170.1 GCA_902803065.1 uncultured Lachnospiraceae bacterium
AAAATAACCGGCCCCGCCCGATGGACGGAACGGGAAAAATAACCGGCCCCGCCTGCGGGCGGGACGGAAAAAATAAGCGGTCCGGCCCGATGGGCGGAACGGGAAGAGAGGAAAAGATACACATGAGCAAGGGAAAATACTATATAACAACGGCAATCGCGTATGCATCAGGAAAGCCGCACATCGGAAACACATATGAGATCGTGCTGGCTGACGCCATTGCCCGGTACCGCCGCGCTGAAGGATATGATGTATTCTTCCAGACAGGAACGGATGAGCATGGACAGAAGATCGAGCTGAAGGCAGCTGACGCAGGGGTTACGCCGAAGGAGTTCGTTGACCAGGCAGCGGGCGAGATCCGCCGTATCTGGGATCTGATGAACACATCCTATGATAAATTCATCCGCACGACAGATGATTACCATGAGAAGCAGGTACAGAAGATCTTCAAAAAGCTCTATGACCAGGGAGATATTTACAAGGGAGCTTATGAAGGATGGTACTGCACGCCGTGTGAATCCTTCTGGACAGAATCCCAGCTTCAGGACGGGAAATGTCCGGATTGCGGACGCCCTGTAAAGAAAGCGCAGGAGGAAGCCTACTTCTTCCGCATGAGCAAATATGCGGATCGCCTGATCGACTACATCAATACGCATCCGGAATTCATTCAGCCCGTCGCGCGCAAGAATGAGATGATGAACAACTTCCTGCTTCCGGGACTGCAGGACCTGTGCGTATCCAGGACCTCATTCTCCTGGGGCATTCCGGTCGACTTTGATCCGAAGCATGTTGTGTACGTGTGGCTTGACGCTCTGACAAACTATATCACCGGTATCGGTTATGACTGCGACGGAAACTGCACAGAGCAGTTTAAGAGAGACTGGCCGGCGGACCTGCATCTGATCGGCAAGGACATCATCCGCTTCCATACGATCTACTGGCCCATCTTCCTGATGGCTCTGGGTGTTCCGCTTCCGAAGCAGGTGTTCGGACATCCGTGGCTTCTGCAGGGCGACGGCAAGATGAGCAAATCCAAGGGAAATGTTCTGTATGCCGACGAGCTGGTGGATTTCTTCGGCGTGGATGCGGTCCGTTATTTCGTGCTGCATGAGATGCCGTTTGAGAACGATGGCGTGATCTCCTGGGAGCTGATGGTCGAGAGGCTCAACTCGGACCTTGCCAATACGCTCGGAAACCTTGTCAACCGTACGATCTCCATGAGCAACAAGTATTTCGGCGGCATGGTCACCAACACCGGCGTTTGTGAAGAAGTGGATGAAGACCTTAAGAGAGTCGTCCTCGAGACGCCTGTCAAAGTGACCGCGAAGATGGCGGACCTTCACGTGGCAGATGCGATGACGGAGATCTTCACGCTGTTCAAGCGCTGCAATAAATACATTGATGAGACAGCTCCGTGGGTGCTCGCGAAGGATCCGGAGAAGAAAGACCGCCTTGCGCAGGTCCTCTACAATCTGGTTGAGAGCATCGCTATCGGAGCGGAGCTCCTCGAGCCCTTCATGCCGGAGACGGCAGAGAAGATCCTTGCACAGCTCGGCGCGAAAAAGCGCGGATTTGAGCACCTGGATGTGTTCGGCCTGTATGAGTCCGGGAACACCGTGACCGAAAAGCCGGAGATCCTTTTCGCGCGCCAGGACCTGAAGGAAGTCCTGGACAAGGTGGAACAGCTCCATCCGTCCGTTCCGGAAGGGAATGCAGCTGAGACTGAGGAGAAGAAGGAAGAGCCGGAGATCACTCATAAGGAAGCCATCACGATCGACGATTTCGGGAAGCTTGAGTTCCGCGTCGGCGAGATCATCGCCTGCGAGGAGGTCAAAAAGTCCCGCAAGCTTCTCTGCAGCCAGGTAAAGATCGGCAGTGAAGTCCGTCAGATCGTTTCCGGAATCAAGGGAAGCTACTCTCCGGACCAGATGGTCGGCAAGAAGGTCATGGTCGTCGTAAACTTAAAGCCCGCTAAGCTCGCAGGCATTCTCTCCGAGGGAATGATCCTCTGCGCGGAAGACGCGGACGGAAACCTTGCGATCATGACGCCGGATAAGGATATGCCCTCCGGCTCGGAGATCTGCTGATCATGCAGATATTTGATACACACGCGCATTATAATACGGACATGTTTGACGGGGACAGGGAGGAGGTACTCTCCTCCCTGCCGTCCTGCGGCGTCGTCGGCGTCGTCAATGTAGGAGCGTCCCTGGAGGATGTCCGCGCAAGCCAGGCTCTCTCAGAAGAGTACCCGTTCATGTATGCCGGGGCAGGCATCCATCCGGATGACGTCGGATGCATGAGCGAAGCGGTCATGGATGAGCTGCGGGAATACTGCCGCCGCGAAAAGACCGTGTGCGTCGGTGAGATCGGCCTGGATTATTACTGGGACCGCGAGCCGAGGGATGTGCAGAAGGAATGGTTCGTCCGCCAGATGCATCTGGCGATTGAGGAAGATCTCCCGATCAATGTGCACAGCCGCGACGCGGCGCAGGACACATTTGACCTGATCCGCGCGGAGCACGCCGGAACGACCGGCGGGATCATTCACTGCTATTCAGGTTCCGCCGAAATGGCAAAAGAGTACATAAAGATGGGTTA
>CADCOP010000171.1 GCA_902803065.1 uncultured Lachnospiraceae bacterium
ATAACAGCTGATCACCAGCGATGCATAACAGCTGATCACCAGCGATGCATAACAGCTGATCACCAGCGATGCATAACAGCTGATCATCAGCGATGTATATAGGAAAAACAGATGTATATTTACCAAAGGGAGGAGTTTTATGGCTACGATTCACAGTTTTAAGGAGAACAAGGTGAAGCCCGGCGTGGTCCTGATCATTGTTCTTGTCATCGTTGCCGCCATTGTCGCTTCGGGTTCCTACTATAATGTCAATGAGCAGGAACAGGCGGTAGTGACCATGTTCGGAAAAGCGATCGATGTCAAGACGGCAGGACTGTATTTCAAGATTCCATTCATCCAGCAGGTCACGAAGGTGGACACGACCACACACGGCATGCAGATCGGCTATACGACGGACGATGGCATGATGGAGTACTATTCTTCCGATGATTACAAGAATTATGAAGTGGTGGAGCATGAGGCTCTCATGATCACATCGGACTTCAACTTCGTAGACATCGATTTCTATCTGGAATACAGGGTCAGCGATCCGGTCAAATATCTGTACACATCGGCAAGGCCGGAAGCGATACTGAAGAACCTGGCGCAGGCGGGCATCCGCTCCACAGTCATCAATTATTCCGTGGATGATGTCATCACCACCGGAAAGAGCCAGATCCAGGCGGAAGTGCGGGATAAACTGGTGGATGCGCTCTCCGACGCGGACATTGGCATGGAAGTAGTCAACCTCTCCGTGCAGGATGCGGAGCCGCCCACGACAGCCGTACTGAAAGCCTTCAAGGCAGTTGAAACAGCCAAGCAGGGCGCGGATACCGCAGTCAACAACGCGAACCAGTACCAGAACGAACAGATCCCCGCGGCGGAGGCCCAGGCAGATAAGATCCTGCAGCAGGCCGAGGCGAGGAAGGAAGCCAGAATTGCCGAGGCGGAAGGACAGACGGCCCGTTTCAAGGCCATGTACGATCAGTATATCCTGAATCCGCAGGTCACAAAGCAGAGATTGTTCTACGAGACTATGGAAAAAGTTCTTCCGGGACAGAAGGTCATCATCGATGACGGAACAACGCAGACAGTCCTGCCGCTTGATTCCTTCACAGGAAATGCAGCCGCAGGGAGCGCGTACGCGGGAACAACCGCAGGCACAGCCGCAGTTTCAGGAACAGGAGAGGGGGATTAAGCCATGAAAAAAAGAGTATTCGTCACAGGCGCGGTCATCCTGATCATCCTGCTTGTCCTGGCAGGCGGCGCCTATACGGTGCGGGAAGATGAGTACGCAGTCGTTACAAAGTTCGGCAGGATCGTGGCAGTCCGGGAGAACGCGGGCTTCAACCTGAAAGTTCCGTTCGTTGAGACAGTTACGAAGGTGCCCCGTTCGATCCAGCTGTACGATATAGCCCCGTCAGACGTTATCACGAAAGATAAGAAATCCATGATCGCAGATGACTTCATTCTGTGGCGCATCACGGACGCGAAGAAATTCACGCAGACACTGAATTCATCCATCACGGCAGCTCAGGACCGCGTCAGCGTCGCGGTCTACAACGCGACCAAGAACACCATTTCCGCCATGTCGCAGGATGAGATCATTGAGGCAAGAGGAGAACGCCTCACAGACCTGATCACAAAGGAAGCCAATTCAGACATGGGAAGCTACGGCGTCATGATCATCAAGGCAGAGATCAAGAGCCTGGATCTTCCGGACGATAACAAAGACGCGGTCTATGAGCGAATGATCTCCGAGCGCCAGAACATCGCCGCCTCCTACAAGGCGCAGGGCGAATCCAAGGCCCAGAAGATCCGCAACGAGACCGACCGCAAGGTAGCCGTCATGAAGGCGGAAGCTGAAAAGCAGGCCGAGATCACCGAGGCAGAAGGTGAAGCAGAGTACATGAAGCTGATCCGCGAAGCCTATGATACGGAAGAAAAGGAAGAGTTCTACTCCTTCCTTCGCGGCCTGGACGCTCTGGAGCAGTCATTTACGAGCGGAAATTCAACCATCATCCTGAACCGTGATTCCGAGCTTGTAAAGCTCCTTTACGGAGCAGGCCTGACAGAACAGAATTAAATGGCAGGCATATCGCGGGATGTGTGATGCCGCAGAGGGACATCGGCTGATGCGCGATGCCGCAGAGGGACAGCGGCTGATGCGTGATGCCGCAGAGGGACATCGCGGGATGCGTGATGCCGCAAGGGGAATATCGCTTGATGCCAGACGCGGCATGAGGGGTATCGCGTGATGCGTGATGTGAAAAAAGGAGGAGGGATGTCATGAAAAACCGGATGAAAAGATGCAGAAGAAGAACAGTTTCCATCGTTTTGGCTGCGGCACTGCTTGTGTTCACAGTCTTTCCTGTAAACGCAGCGGCAAAAAGCTCCTCCTCCGATCTGGGAGGATTGCTTGAACTCGTCCTTGGGATGCTCGGAGACGGCAGCGGATCCTCCGGAAGTTCCTCGGGCAGTTCCTCCGGAAGCTCGGATACCGGTGCTCTGGTAGAAGAACTGCTCGGATCCCTCCTGGGAGGCGAGACGACGGAGAAGAAGGCTATTTCCGGAGCCACTGTCAGCAAGATCGCTGACCAGACATATACCGGAAAGGCCATCCGCCCGGTCCCGAAGGTCACCTATGGCGGAAAGACCCTTGTGAGAAGCACGGACTATACGCTCACCTACTCGAACAACACGGAGCCGGGCACCGCGAAGATCACGATCAGAGGAAAGGGCAATTATAAAGGAACCAAGACCGTATCCTTCAAGATCGTGAAGAAGAGCGGCAGCTCATCGGGGAAGAACAGCTCATCAGAGAAGA
>CADCOP010000172.1 GCA_902803065.1 uncultured Lachnospiraceae bacterium
AAGGCCTGGATGGAGCGGTCCGTATTGTGAACGCCCTGGATCATGCCCGGGCCATCGAATACGTGGATAGTGCTGCGCGTCTCATTGCCATCCGTATCGGTGTAGACAAGCTCTGCCTTTCCCGGGCCGGGAACTTTCATTTCGACATTTTTATAGATATCGCCGTATGCGTGACGCGCGATCGTGATCGGCTTTTTCCATGTACGCACATTTGGCTGAATGCAGCTGACGACAATAGGCGCGCGGAATACGGTACCGTCAAGAATCGCGCGGATCGTTCCGTTCGGGCTCTTCCACATCTCTTTCAGGCCGTACTCCTGAACACGGGCAGCGTTTGGTGTAATGGTAGCACACTTGACGGCAACACCATACTTCTTAGCCGCCTCGGCAGCATCCACAGTGATCCTGTCGTCCGTGCGGTTCCTGCTTTCAAGGCCAAGATCATAATATTCCGTCTTCAGATCAATAAACGGAAGGATCAGATGCTCCTTGATCATCTGCCAGAGTATACGGGTCATCTCATCTCCGTCCATTTCAACAAGCGGCGTTATCATTTGTATCTTCTGCATGTTAATTCTCCTTCTTAACCATGTCTGCAAGCATCTTAAGGGCCTCATGGACAGCCTGCCTGCGGACCTCACTCCTGCCGCCTGCAAAATGGAATTCCCTGACTTCCGTTTTATCCGGACCGCAGCAGCCAATAAATACGTGCCCGCTCCTTTCAGGTTCCTCCAGCGACCCATCCGCGTATCCGGTGACAGAGAGCGCATACTGAGCCTCTGCCCTGCGGGCTGCGCCTTCGGCCATCTCGGCGGCTGTCTCTCTGCTGACAGCAGTATACACTTTCAGCGTATGTTTGTCCACACCGATCATCTCGTGTTTCGCTTCGTCACAGTATGTGACCCAGCCCCTGCGGAATATGTCCGAGCTACCGGCAATATCGGTGATCCGTCCGGCGACCAGCCCTCCCGTACAGGATTCTGCTGTCGTCACAGTCATGCCTCCGGAGCGGAGCACAGCAAATAGTTCTTTCAGTTCTCTGTCCGTCATTTTCTGCCCCTCTTCTTTACTCTTCATCGCGGGAACGTAATCGGCGATGAAGAATGAAACAGGGGCTGCCGCATGATCCGTACGCGACAGCCCCGCATTCCTGCAGTGTGTTTCAGTGAACATCATACAGGACCTGAATATTCTTCCTGATATAATCAACAAGCGAGACAACCGTCAGTATCACGGCGATCCACATGAAGATCTTTGCTATCACATTCCAGACGCCGCCGAAATCAAAAATGAAAAAGATGACCATAAACATCTGGAAAACTGTCTTGAATTTGCCCCAGTAGCTTGCGGCGATCACGATCCCTTTCTCTGCGGCGATCAGGCGGAAACCGCTGATGATAAACTCTCTTGCTACGATGATGATCACGATCCAGGAAGGGATCACATGCAGATCCGTCAGCGCGATCATTGCTGAGCACACGAGAAGCTTATCGGCCAGCGGATCCATGAATTTTCCAAAAGTCGTGATCTGGTTGTTTTTCCTTGCAAGATATCCGTCCAGCATATCCGTAAGGCTTGCAAGAATAAACAGAACGCCTGCGATCACATTATTGGCCGGTATGGTATCCACAAGAAGAAAGAAAACAAAAAAAGGAACCATAAGGATCCGCAGCAGCGTAAGTGTATTCGGAACATTCATTTTAATCATTCGATCAGTTCTCCTATCAGATCATATTCGCAGGCGCCTATGACCCGGACCCGCGCAAAGTCGCCGGACATCAGTTCTTCCCCTGTGTTCAGGAACAGATATCCGTCAACGCCTGGCGCGTCTCCGTAGGTACGGCATACATAGGCGTTCTCTCCGGATACCTTTCCCTCTACCATGACGAGCATCTCCTGCCCGACTTTTCGTTCAGAAAGGTCAAAAGCGATCTCCTGCTGCAGCTCCATGAGTTCTTCCTGGCGCTGCTTCTTGACCTCCTCCGGAATCTGTCCCTCCATGGCTGCTGCCGGTGTATCCTCTTCCTGTGAGTAGGTAAAGACGCCGAGACGGTCAAATTCCATCTCATCTATAAACTCCATCAGTTCTTCATGCTGTTCCTGCGTTTCTCCGGGGAATCCGGTGATCAGTGTTGTCCTGAGAATGATATCCGGCACTTTTTCCCTGAGTTTTTCGATGATCCTTACCAGATCAGAGCGGGTCGTCCGCCTTCCCATTCTCCGAAGGATCTCATCGCTGGCGTGCTGTATGGGAAGATCCAGGTAATGGCAGAATTTCTTTTCAGCTGCCATGGTATCTATGAGCTCATCATAGATCTCCTCCGGATAACAGTACAGTACGCGGATCCACACGATTCCCGGAATAGCGGCCAGGCGGCTGATCAGGGTATGAAGGGATTTCTTTCCGTACAGGTCCGTACCGTACAGACTTGTTTCCTGCGCTACAAGGATCAGTTCCTTTACACCGCCTTCCGCGAGAGTCTCAGCCTCATGTACCAGTTCCTCCATCGGGAAGCTCCGGTACCTTCCGCGGACGGAAGGAATTACGCAGTAGGTGCAGTGCTTGTCGCACCCTTCCGCGATCTTCAGGTAAGCATAATGGCCGCCGGTCGTCAGAAGCCTTCCCTGGGAAGACATAACAGAGCGGTCGATATCATCAAATAAAGCAAACTTTTCTCCGCGGAGTACTGTGTCGATCGCCTGGACGATCTTATCATAAGACATGGTTCCCAGTATACAGTCAACTTCGGGGATCTCTTCAAGGATCTCCTGCCTGTACCTCTGTGCAAGGCATCCCGTAACGATCAGGGCACGGCACTTGCCTTCTGTGCGCAGCTGTCCCATCTCAAGGATGTTCTGTATGCTCTCTTCCTTGGCATCTCCTATAAAGCAGCAGGTGTTGACCACGATGACATCTGCTTCGTTCTCATCATCTGTGATCACGTAGCCGCTCCGCTCCAGGAGCCCAAGCATCTGCTCAGAATCGACAAGATTCTTATCACAGCCGAGAGATATAAAAAAAAGTTTCATATTATTCCTGTTCCTTATCTGCCGGAAGCGACGGAGCTTCAAGAATGTCCTCCGGCCTTACGTCGGAGCGGCTCTGTTCACCCTTCAGGCCAAGCCCGTCACGACCTCTTTTTTCCGCCGGCACCCAGGGACCTGCAGGCACTTTGCCGCGCTGGATCTGCTTCATCCGGTGAGCGACGAAGAGCACACAGAATATGTTAAGGATGCCTTCCGCGATCAGGGAAGCTCCGATCACATAGATCAGAACGTTGCCCTTGAACGGATTATAGAGCAGTGTGATTCCCACTCCGATCAGAATGATTGCAAATGCCAGCATGATCCTCCAGTGCTTAACATGCATCTGGCGAAGATCCAGAGAATACTGGATCTTTGTCATGGCGCCGATCAGTAAAAGGATGCCTGCCGCAAACGGAAGGACCATCTCAACAAAATCCGCGTGCATCAGCATGAAAGCGCCAAAAGAAGCGAATACGACCCCGATCGTCAGATCCATATGCAGGATGCTGTTCAGATGATCTCTCGTAAAATACAGTATCATATGAGTACACCCGACGACCAGCATACCAATGCCGAGCGCTTTGCCAAGAAGCGGCATCGTAAGGTTAGGCCATACAAGAATCACGACTCCCGTAATTACATACAGAACAGACAGGACAACAAAAAATGTCTGCGACTTTACTGCATTCTGCACCGATAACGCTCCTTTCCGGCATCATTATTCCTGATCTTCGCTCTCAGAATCTGTATCGTCCGCTTCATCATCTGACTCTTCATCATCGAAATCAGCGTCCGCTTCATCTTCCCAGTCTGCATCATCCTCTGTATCCTCAGCGGATTTCTCTTCCGCTGTTTCCTCCGAGAATTCGACGAATGCGCCGGACCCCTTCACGGAAGAAACTGCAGAAATGCTGCTGTCATTCTGATCCTCCTCTGTTTCCGGAAGGATTCTGACCTTACCGGAATACAGTTCACTGACTGCGGTAGAAAGCGGTTTCTTCGCCTGTTTCTGTGTCACATTCTGGTCACCGGCAATGATCTGACGGGCGCGCTTGGCTGCCGCCATAACGATCGAATAACGGCTGTTGACAACAGGTGCCTCGCCCTCTTCCGAACCGCTGTTGATCACTTCAAGTAATTCTGTGTAAGACGGATGTATCATAGTTTATTCTCCTTTCAGATAACCGTTGATCTGACTCCG
>CADCOP010000173.1 GCA_902803065.1 uncultured Lachnospiraceae bacterium
GACTAAGAGTCCTGTCACGTTCGGGCGTCATGACGATGGGGTACCATCCATCAGAACCGCTCTGCAGAATGCGCCGTCCGCGTGACTGATCTTGAGCGGCGCGGCCAACAGGTCATATGCGCCGTCAGGGATTTGTGTTAAATCAAGGTCTTCAATCACCGCAACCTTGTGGCCGAGCAGGGTAACGTGTGTGGCGGTCTCATCTCCAGGCCCCGAAATCGACCAAGCATCGGTACCGACCGTAATCACACCGGTACGGACCAGATGATTCGCGGCATCCGGTGACAGATAGCTGTTTCCGTTCCCGTGAAGGATAAGTCTTTTTGTTCCCTGGGGGATTCTGTCCTGCAGATGATCAGCTGTGATCCGTGTATTCGCCGGAACGGAAAGCACATAGCACTTGCCGATAAAATGCTCCAGCGAGATCTGCGCAATATCCTGCCCGTTTTCAACAAAATGGCAGAACGCGTCGCAGTGGGTTCCGAGATGAAGACAGGCGCGGAGCACCGACTCATCGCATATATCTCCCTTTTCTCTGCTGTAGAGTTTGGTGAGTTCCACCTCAGGAACACCTTCCGGCAAGGAAACATTCATCAGATCCCTGGTGATATCATAGATCATGCTACAGATTCTCCCTGTTACTGACTGTTCCGGATCATGTCCAGATAATTGTAAAACGTGCCTTTCGCGATATTCAGAAGCTCACATACCTTCGGTACGGAACGCGTGATCAAAAATGCTCCCCGGTTATCCAGATACTGGATGAAATCCCGTTTGTCATCCTTATTCATTGCCTTGAAGCTCTTCCCGATCTCTCTTTGTGCGTCGTCGATCAGCCCGTCCAGCAGTTTGTTCACATCGCGGACCACTGTTGCCGGCTCGCCTGCGTACCGGGTCCGTTCCTCCAGATACTTTTCAAAGCGGAACATCTCTGTCACATCTTCATTTATTGCAAGGCAGCAGACGGGGGTGCCTTCCCTGTTTCTCAGGAACACCGTGGACGATTTCAAAATGCGGCCGTCATCCGTGTAATTATAATAGCCGAACTGGTTGCCGTCTCTGTTTGTCCCGCGGATCACCTCAAGTCCGAGATTATCACCGGAATCTCCGATCTTCCGGCCTGTGATCTCTCCGTTTCGAATGTCAACTATCGTCTTTTCATAATCGACTGTAAGATCGTGAAAGACCCATTCCACGTTCTTGCCGAAATGCTTGTCAAGCATATCGATGATACTTTTCATCCACTCTTCAATACTAATGTTTTCCAAATCTGCACCTCTGTCCCTGATTATGAATGTTATCCTGATGCTGTTACAGGACCTGTTTTCCACCGATATATTTTGCCACAATATTCCTGTCGTCGGCAAGCTGTATTACGCGTTCTATCCGCTGCCGGGCGGTACGTTTGTTAAAGTCTGCCAAAGAGGTATCATCAATGACAACCGCATCAAAAGCAAAACCTTCTTCAAAGCTGCCGGCGTTGCCCCAGAGCGACCCTCCGCCCTTTGTCGCGAGGTAAAAAGCTTCCGAAATTGTGATATATGTCTTTTTTGCATACGGGTCATCTCCGCGTTCTTTGCACGCCCAATATACTTTCCCCGCAAGCATTGTATCCGCAATTATGCGGAACATGTTCAGCACATTTGAACCGGCCATATCGCTTCCCAGACCTACATGCACCCCTGCCTGAAGATAGCGCCTGATCGGGGCGGCAAATCCGGTAGAATGCAGATTGCTCTGAGGACAGTGTGCGACCCAGAGGTTCTTTCTCTGCGTCATAAGCGCAAATTCCTCATCCGTCGGATAGACGCAGTGGGCCATCACAGAAGGAACCTCATCGCCCAGCATATGATACATGTCATATCCCTGTGCGTAAAAATCGATCTCGGGTTTCAGAGATTTCACCCATTCGATCTCATCCAGAGCCTCAGACAGATGGGACTGGACCGGCACCCGGAACTCCCGGATCAATCGCTCAAGGCCTTCCATGCATGCGTCTGTGCATGAGGGAATATACCTCGGCGTAATCATAGGCTTCACATGATCATACAGCGTGGCTGTCTCCTCGAGCCACTGACGTGTCTCTTCCAGACTCTCTTCCGTGGTCTCCTCCAGCCCTTCGACCGAGTTCCGGTCCATATTCAGCTTGCCCACAAAGGCAGCAAACCCTGCGGCGTCCAGCTTTTTCATCAGCAGTTCAGTCGCTTCCCTGTGGATGGTCCCGAACAGGCACAGTCTTGTCGTTGATGTCTTCAGAAGGTCGCTGATCAGTTTGTCATATGCCTTATCCGCATATTCAAGATCTGCATATCGTCTTTCCTCCGGAAGTGAGTATGTCTCAAACCATGTCGTCCATGTGCTGTCAGGATCCAGTTCCATGCCGAGGCCCCGGAAGCCATACTGCGGAGCATGTATATGTATATCCGCCATTCCCGGAATGATCAGTTTCCCTGTATAGTCGATCAGCCTTTCTCCCTGATACTTCTCTGGGAGAGACTCGCCGAGATATTCCACGGTCTGATTGCTGCACACCAGATAACCGTCTTCAATGATCTCAAATGCAGAAGGTGTAGGAGTGTGTATGATCGTGCCTTTTAAAATGTACTTCTCATTGCTCATATAGAAAACCTCTTTCTTATACAAAGTATAAATACCGTGTCTCTGTGGTCTCCCCTGTCACGAAGTGCAGATATACGGTTTCCTATGCTGAAATTGTGTATATCCGGTCTCCCCTATCGCGAAGTGCGAATATACGGTTTTCCCAGTGCGGAAGGCGTGGTGTTTCTCTTGGCGACAAGCAGCAGCGACAGGGCGGTCAGCAAATAGGGCAGTCCCGTAAGCAGCTGGATGGGAAGAGAAATATTCAGGATCTGAAGCCGGAACTGGAACGCCTCTGCAGCACCGAAGAATAGGGATGCCAGGAAAATGCCGACAGGGTTCCTCTTTCCGAACACCACGACCGCCAGAGCAATAAAGCCCCTGCCTGCCGTAATGTTTTCAAAGAAAACTCCAAGCTGTCCGAGGATCAGGTAAGCACCGCCGAGTCCTCCCATAAATCCGTTAAAGACAGCGGCCAGATACCGGGTACGGAAAACCGGGAGGCCTACTGTGTCTGCCGCTCTCGGATTCTCTCCGATCGCGCACAAGGACATGCCGAACACGGTCCTCTTATAGAAGATGATCAGCACAATGATCAGCGCATATACAAAGTAAGTCACGATGTCATTATTGAAAAAAGCTTCTCCGATGATCGGTATGTCCGCCAACAGCGGGATGCGTATACTTTTCAGTGTTTCGATCTGCGGCATGTCATATTTGTTTACCAGCAGCATGAACAGGTAACTGGAAATACCGGTTGCCAGTAAATTCAGCGCCACGCCCGCAACATTCTGGTCCTGACGATGGTATATAGAGAGCCAGGCATGTAAAAGGCTGATAATAATTCCTCCGCATATTCCGCTAAGGAATCCAGCAAGCAGACTTCCGGAGAGAAACGCACCCACGAATCCAAAAAAAGCGCCACAAATCATCACAGCCTCGATACCGACGTTGATGATACCTGCTTTCTCAGAAGCGTCTTCTCCAATGGCGGCACATAAGATCGGCATCGATGTCCTGACCGCTGCCGCAAGAAATGCTGTCCAAAAGCTGACCGTAAAAAATGTCTGCATCTCAGTTCCTCACCCCTTTCTCTCTTTTGTGTTCCAGATGGATCTTCCAAAAATCCTTGCACAGGATCAAAAGAACGATAAAGCCTGTCAGAATCGACACGATCGAAGAAGGGATGCCCATCTGGCGCTGCATCGTATTTGCGCCCACCTGCATCGCCGCAAAGCACAGGGAGACAACGACCACCCCGACCGGATGATTCGACGCAAGAAGGGCGATCAGAATGGCATTGTATCCTTTCCCGCCGGAAAGATTTTCAACCAGCCTGTGCTGCACGCCGATCAGTTCGCATACGCCTGCGACACCGGCAAGACCGCCGCTCAAAGCCGCTGCGATCAGCTGTGTCCTTCCCACCGGAACACCCAGGCAAAACGCACTGCGGGGATTCCTGCCGCAGACCTTCAGCTCATAACCGAGAGTCGTTCTGATGATCAGGAACCACATGAGCCCAGCCGCTATAAAGGCCAGAATAAACCCCAGGTGAAGCCGTGTCGGGGGAAGAAGGAGCGGCAGAGTTACATCGATCTTGGCGCTTTGCGGAAGATAGTCTCCGGGATCCTGAAGCACACCGCGCACGGCAATGCCGAGAAGCATGATCGCAATGTAGTTGAACATGATCGTGTTCACGGTTTCGGATATGCCCATTTTATTCTTCAGATAGGCAGGGATAAATGCCCAGACGCCTCCGGAAACAAACGCAACGACGATTGCCAGGATGATTCTGGCTACTGGCGCTATGGGAACCAGGATCGTAATCATGGCAGCGCTCAGTGCGCCCATATAAAACTGTCCTTCACCGCCGATGTTAAAGAAACCGGATCGGAATGCCGTGGATACACCGAGTCCGAGGAAAATATACGGTGTCGCCTGCACAAGGATCTCTACGAACCCGTTCAGACTGCCGAAGATACCGTACATAAAATAGCGGAACGCGAGTATCGGCTCAGCGCCGCTGGCCAGGATCAATCCCAAGGCCAACAGCAGTACCAGAACAATTGAAAGCAGCGAATGTATGATCTTCTGTCTCATGCATTCATCACCTCCTCCATCGGATGTCCTCCCATCATAAGGCCGATCATTTCTATCGACAGTTCCTCTGTGTTCGGAAGGATCCCCATGATCCTCCCTTCAAAGATGACAGCGATCCGGTCAGAAAGCTTCATGATCTCATCCAGATCGGTCGAGATCAGAAGGATCCCTTTACGGTTCTTCCGCATCTCGATCAGCCTGTCGTGCACAAAAGATGCCGCACCAATATCAAGGCCCCGCGTAGGCTGCATGGCGATGAGCAGTTCCGCTTCGTCGCGGATCTCTCTCGACAGTATGATCTTCTGCTGGTTTCCTCCGGACAGATTGCCGACGCGTTCCTGGATTCCCTTTGTGTGTATGTCAAATCTTTCTACCGCTTCCTGAACAGATTCTTCAATGACCCCTTTTTTCAATACTCCGCGCAAAGAGAACCGCGGCGTGTTGTAATCACGGAGAATATAATTGTCTTTCACGTCTGAATCGAGGACCAGTCCGTCCCTGTGCCGGTCATCGGGAATATAGGAAATACCTTCCAGATATCTCCGCTTGATGCTCCAGCGCTCCATACTTTTTCCTTTGTAGAACAGGGCATCCTGCTTTTTGTCGTTCAGAGTACGGATCCCGCAGATCACCTCCGCCAGATAATTCTGCCCGTTTCCGTCTACTCCCGCAATTCCAAGGATCTCTCCTCTTCGAACGGCAAGATTCACATGATCGAGCAGCGGCTTTTCTCCGGAGCCCGCCAGAGTCAGGTCCCGAACGCCTAGGATCTCCTCTTCTGCCGGATCTGTCCTGTGAACCACTGCCTCCTGCTTCAGATCACGTCCGATCATAAGTCTGGACAGTTCTTCTTTTGTACACGCAGCGGTCTTTAGGGTCGCGATACTCTTTCCGTCCCTGAGGACGGTGATCTCATCACTGACATCCATGATCTCCGCGAGCCGGTGAGAGATGAGGATCACGCTGTGACCGTCCCGGCAGAGAGATCTTAAAACGCCAAACAGCTCGCCTGTCTCCTGCGGAGTCAGTACAGCTGTCGGTTCATCCAGGATCAGGAGTTTTGCTTTCCGATAGAGTGTCTTCAGGATCTCGACCCTCTGCTGTTCGCCAACGGACAGTTCATCAATACGTTTTTGGATATCAATGACCAGACCGTATTTTTCGGAAATGGACGTCAGCTCCTCTGAAATTGCCTTCAAATCAATAAACGGATACCCTTTGGGGCGAAGTCCGAGAATAATATTCTGAAGAACTGTCATGTTCCGCACCAGCATAAAATGCTGATGAACCATTCCGATCCCCTGCTCAATGGCTTCCTTTGGCTCTGCGAACTGAACCTCTTTGCCCTCCCAGAAGATCTTGCCGGATTCAGCCTGATACAGACCGTACAAAATGTTCATCAGAGTGGTCTTTCCTGCTCCGTTTTCTCCCAGCAGCGCATGCACGCTGCCCTCCTGAACGGTCAGGCTGACATCGTCATTCGCGGCAACACCGGCAAAACTCTTAGTAGTATTTCTCATCTCAAGCAATGCCATGTCTATTCCCTCATACATTTCTTTAAAGCAAAGAAAGGCGGTAAGCGCGGAACAGGCTCTCACCGCTTTCTTTGGAGGACAATGATCAATCATTGGTAATGTCTTCAATACGAGGCACTTCGATCTCGCCGTTTGTGATCTTTTCCGTCGTCTCAGCGACCAGGTCTTTTACTTCCTGGGGGATCTCATCCTCAAGTTCGCCGTAGTCTGTAAAGCTGAGCACACCGTCAGCAAATCCGATCTGCTGGATCCCGCCCTCATAGGTGCCGTCCATGACTTGCTTGACTGCCACCTGGACGAGGCCTTCAATGTCTGAAAGTGAGCACATAAGCACATTTTTCGGAGCAAGGCTCTGCTGATCCAGTTCGCCGACACAGTAGATACCGGCCTCTTCACATGCCTTGATCATTCCTGCGTTGGACTGGTTTCCTGCGCCGTAGATGAAGTCAACGCCCTGCTCGATCATAGCCTGCGCGGCTTCCTTCGACTTCGCGACGTCATCAAATGATCCCGTGTATGCGGTGAGGACTTCGACCTCAGGATCCTGGGCTTTTGCGCCGAGCTTAAACGCCTCTACGACCTTGATGATCGAAGGGCTTTCCTGGCCGGCAACAAAACCGACTTTGCCTGTCTTTGTCATTGCGGCCGCCATAACACCGCCGATATATCCCTGCTCCTGCGTCTTCAGATTATAGGAAGCGACATTGTCGGCTTCTACGGTGCCGTCAATAATAGCAAATTTCACATCCGGATAACGCTCTGCCACAGTAAGGGCTGCATCGCCGAATGAGTAGCTGTGGCCGATGATCAGGTCAAATCCCTGGGAGGCATAATCTGTAAACACAGCTTCCATATCTGTCGGTTTTACATTCTCTGTGTACTTCACTTCAAGGTTGTCATAGACTTCCTGCGCCGCCATGACTGCGTTGTACGCGTATGAGCTCCATGCGCCGTCATTCGCCGGGCCGAGAAGGCACAGCGCTACTTTGATGTCGTCCCCACTCGTTTCTTCCGTGCTCTC
>CADCOP010000174.1 GCA_902803065.1 uncultured Lachnospiraceae bacterium
AGATGCTCCTGCCCCGGCAGAACCGCAGCCGCGTTGCCTTCAGAGACTCCGGCAATTCTTTGAAAAACCAGCATATCCACTGTATTGCTTGGGCAGTCATACTTGCGGGGATCATACGCCTCCAGAAATTCATCCAGCGATTTTCCCTGAGCGTTTCTCTCACCCGTGCCTTCAAACTTTTTATTATCACTCAAATATGTCATGCCATCCGGCCTCCCATCCAGGTCTGATAATTAAACAATTCAACTATTCAATCTCAACGATCAGGACATCTTATCCGTACCTATTATACAGAAACCATTATACAGAAAACAGCCCTCAGCTGAAACATAAAAAAACAGTTTCTGCTGTTTCCTGATGCAAACAGGCGTATAATGTACTTAATCATGAATTCCATAAGAATTGCATAAATCATTCTGCGGAAAGGAGGCTGCCTTATGACTGGCATGAATGGCATGACTGGCATGACTGCCATGACTGGTTTTTCAGAGTGGATCGAGCAGATGTCCCCGTCGGCGTCTGTGGTCATTTCGATTGCGGCTATGCTTATGTTCGGCTTTCTCATGACGCGCATTACAAAACGGCTCCGCCTTCCGAATGTTACCGCCTATATTGTTACGGGCATCCTGATTGGGCCTTACTGCCTGAATCTGGTGCCGGCGCGCGTGGTTTCCGGCATGGATTTTCTGCCGGATATCGCTCTGGCGTTCATTGCCTTTTCGACCGGCGAATTCTTCCGGATCGAGGCTCTCAGGAAAAATGGTCCGAAAGTGATTCTGATCACGCTTTTTGAATCCTGCCTCGCGTCTTTGTTTGTATTCGTTCTGACCTTCGGGGTTCTGCACCTGAACTTTTCTTTCTCGATCGTCCTTGGCGCCCTGGCGGCCGCTACGGCTCCGGCTTCTACAATGATGACGATCCGGCAGACGGGTGCTCACGGGGATTTTGTTGATACTCTGCTTCAGGTCGTTGCGCTGGATGATATCACAGGACTCATCATGTACAGCATAGCCATTTCCCTGGCCGTCTCATCTGCCGCCGGGAAAGCCTTTGATGCAGGCAGTATTCTTACTCCCGTCGCCGAGAATATTGGAGTGATCCTTCTGGGTGCCGCTACGGGAGTTATCATGAAGTTCATGCTTCGGGAAAAACGCTCGACAGACAACCGGCTGATCATCGCCATTGCTCTGATCTTCGGCTTCTGCGGGATATGCGCCGTGCTGGACATCTCCCCGCTTCTCGGATGCATGTCCATCGGTACGGTCTATATCAACATCTCCAATGATGACAAGCTCTTTAAGCAGCTGAATTATTTCAGCCCGCCGCTCCTGCTTCTGTTCTTCGTCCGTTCCGGCATATCCTTCAATCTGAAGGCTCTTTTCGGAACATCGGGAACTGTGGGAAGCGTGCCTCTGCTGACGGTCGGCATTCTGTATTTTCTGATCCGCATCGCGGGCAAATATGCAGGAGCCTGGCTGGGGTGCCTGATCACAGGGAAATCCGCTTCTGTCCGCAGGTATCTGGGACTCGCCCTGATCCCGCAGGCAGGCGTGGCCATCGGACTGGCTGCTCTCGGAGCCAGGACTCTGGGCGGTGAGATGGGAAATTCACTGGAGACGATCATTCTTGCTTCCAGTGTCCTTTATGAACTCATCGGTCCTGGATGCGCCAAGCTTTCTCTGTATCTGTCTCACTCGTACTCGAACCAGCTGGAGGATCTGGTCACTGTCAGTGAGGTTGGCAGTGATGGACAGCCCAAAAGTGAGCTGGATCTTCTGATCGAGCGGATCCGCAAGATCCAGGAAACACTTCCGGAACATAAAGAATCGGCTGAGGAAACCGCATATAACGCTGCCGTGCAGGATCAGCTGGATGCGCTGTCCCTGCAGGCACGCGACAATGCCCGAAATCTGCAGAAACGTCTGCGCCAGAGAGGAGGTCCCCTATGAATCTGCAAAATATGGATCCCATCGCAACGCGCCTGGGCACGTGGTCATCGTCCCTGTGCCTTGCCTGTGTTCTCTTTCGCTTTGCGCTCTCCATGCTGCTCTCCGCCCTTGTCGGTTGGGAGCGTTCCAGCAAACGCCATTCCGCCGGCCTGCGCACATTTATTCTGGTATCGATCGCTTCAACAACTGCCATGATCCTGGAGCTCTACCTCGCAGAGATCGGCGGAAGCAGCATCTCCCTGCTTTCTGCGGCAGCCATCATCGGCTCGGCGATCCTGAGCATCAATTCGATCCAGTACAGCTCTCGGGGACTGATCCGGGGACTGACGACCGCGACCGGACTGTGGACCTGCGGCATCATAGGCCTGACGGCCGGCGCCGGTTTTTATACAGCCACCCTCACCGCTTTCATCGCCCTGCTCGCCAGCCTTTCCCTGTTTCCGGTCTTGGAAGCATATCTGAAAAACCGCTCCAATCATTTTGAGATTCATCTGGAGCTGACCAGCAGCAGCTATCTGCGCGATTTCGTAACGACCATCCGGGAGCTGGGCATGACCGTGGACGACATCGAGGCAAATACCGCCTACCTCGGGTCCGGCCTCAGCGTCTATACGGTGTGCTTCTCCATCCGCAGCGAAGAGCTCAAAAAATACAGGACCCATGAACAGATCATACAGGCCCTGGGTACGCTGGATTATGTGTATTACGTGGAAGAGATGAGGCATTAAGATATTCCGAAACGGCCTTTTTTCGGTACTCCTTGGGGGAACATCCGATATAATTCTTGAAGATTCTTGAAAAATGCGCTACGTCCAGGAAGCCTGCCGCGAATCCTCAATCGCCTTATTCAGGTTCTCCATCACAATATGCCCGTCGCTCTCCATGGACGACTGGAGCGTATTCTCCGCCTGTCGGCTGCTCCTCACGATCGAAACGCGAAACAAAACCGCAGACAGCACAATATAGGGGATGATCCAGCAGGTCAGAATGACCTTGATCATCCTGCCTCATTAAGCGGGCTCCTGCGTAATATCCAGAAAAGCTTCAAATCTCCGGCACATCTCCGCGGCTTCCTCTGCTGTTGGCATTTCGCTGAAGATGCGCAGCAGGGGCTCGGTTCCGGAGAAGCGGGCGATGACCCAGCCTCCGTTTTTAAAGTAGACCTTCACACCGTCAAGGTATGAAATGTGATCGGTCTCCTGGGCAAATTCCGGAAGCTGCTTTTCATCGAACAAAGTATGCCGGAGCTCTTCCTTCTTTTCCCTGCTGAAGCGGTAGCCCCGCTCTTCCATGTGTATCTCGCCGCATTCTCTGCGGATCTCTGCGAACATTTCGGACAGCCGGCGGCCCGTCACGGCGATCATTTCCAC
>CADCOP010000175.1 GCA_902803065.1 uncultured Lachnospiraceae bacterium
CGTCCGCGTCATATACGTCAGCATCATCTTCCACGTTATCTTCCGCGGAGCCTTCCTCATCGTAAGAGTTCACATCATCGTAGATCTTGCTGTCATCATCACCGAAGTCCTGGTTTTCAAAATACATGCCGCCTTCGACGAAGTAATTCTCAGTTGTTCCTATGTACTGATCCTCACTGCCGTTCCAGTACCACACGTTTCCTTCGTTGTCTGTATAGGCGTAGGGAAGTGTGTAATCGTAATGGTTCAGGACCTCATCATCACTTGTATAGGTCGGAGTTCCGGCGCGGTAGAGCGTGTATC
The DNA here is from genome assembly GCA_902803065.1 of uncultured Lachnospiraceae bacterium. Lineage (GTDB taxonomy): Bacteria > Bacillota > Clostridia > Lachnospirales > Lachnospiraceae > Merdiplasma. Next base: position 304 of record CADCOP010000175.1, read on the forward strand.
CGTAGCTGTTCTGCAGTGTGTTGATCGTATCCATCACGTAGCAGTTGAGCTCATCGCCTGCGGCATCCAGAATGTGGTATCCGGCGTCATCCATGTAGGCGGTTCCCGAATTAACGACTTCGCCCTGCTCGTAGATCTCCCAGGTACCGTCGGCATACAGCTGCACATCGGTTCCGTTGGAGGGGTTGCTCCAGTAATCGTAATAATCGGACTGGCGGAAGAGATGCGTCAGGGAAGACGTTCCGTTTTTATCGGTCGAGATGGCATCCGTATCCCCGGAGATGACAATGACCCGGTCTCCGTTATCATCATTCAGAACAGCGCCTTCCGCATAGAGGTCGGCAGTGCCTTCCGCAAGAACATTGCCGTCGGGATCTTCCATGGTCCAGGTAGCATCCTCATTGATCGTCACGAGAATATGTGATCCGTCATACTGCCAGGTTCCTACATAGGCATCCGCATCGCCTTCCGCCTCCGGATCGAAAGGAAGGCCCTCATCAGACGGAAGAACACCCGTTTCCGCGGCAGATGCTTCATTTGCGGGAACATTGGCTGCAGACATATCTGCGGCATTTGCATTTCCAGCGGATGTTTCCTGAACAGTCACGGCTGCAGATGTTTCAGAAGCAGTGCTCAGGGCGGCATTGTTTTCCGCAGCATTGTTCTGGGCGGCAGTGTTTCCGGTGGCTGTGCTTTCAGCAGCTGAGGAAGCACTGGAAGAGGAAGCAGCCTGGGACTGTATGGCCAGCACTTCCGATGTATAATCATATACGCTGAGTCTGTCAAGCATACTGTTGTAGAACGCGGGGTCTGTGGAATAGGTCTCTGCGTTCGCATCAACGGTATAAAGGAGCATATAATCGCCGGCATCTACGGCCATGCCGACAAATTGCCGGGCGTCGCCCGCATTTTCCTGTGTCCAGCTGCATATGTAGACCGGGTAACCGAACTTATCCGTAAATTTTGTTCCTTCCTCGCAGTCGATCACGGTATTTTCATCGTAATCATATGTACTGGCGATGAATGCCGGAATCACATCTTCAGGCTCGGGCTCTTCTCCAAATCTGTCGCCCAGAACTGCCTTAAGCCGGTTTTCCGAAAGGCTCATGGACTGGTTCGTGAGAACCGTCATTCCGGTATCATCCTGCAGAACGGTTTCATAGTAATAAGTTCCGTCCGCGAAATTGATGCCGGGTTTGTACTGTGCGCCGGTGAACATGTTCTCATCCAGAAGAACAAGGTTCAGCTTGTCAGCGGCAGACAGTCCCGCGGCAGACGGTAGTTCAGCAAAGGAACCTGCTGCGTAGGATGTTCCCGCCTCAAATACCGGAGTAACAAGAAGAGATGCCGCGCACAATACTGCGGCGGCAGCGCCGGACCAATTTCTGCGATCATTTCTGAGTGCCATACTATATATATCCCCTTTCAAACTGGCAGAGCCAGAAAACAGTTTTTTTAACACCATCACTATAGCACAACACTGCGGCGATACAAAGAGAAAACTATCTTAAAATTGCAGACGGCGGAGGGGCGACGCACAAATGTATCCGGCTGCGCAGACAAAGGCAGGAGAAAGTCAATTACAGGCACGCACCTGCCTGAGGCAGAATTGGCAGTACAAAAACAGTGTGCGCCGCATTTCTGCGGCGCAGCGGCAAACTATTATTTGCAAACTTATCTTGGCATATTTTTATATGGTTACGATCAGCTTCTCATGCCGCAGGTCATGATAGACTATGCTGCTGTTTTCGCTCACATCGAGAATCCGGATCACCGGTCCCAGCTTTTCCAGTTCCGGAAACAGTTCTCCCAGCTGGTTGGGAAGACTCATCAGGCTTTCGGGATGGTACGATTTTGTCTGCCCGCCCTCAAATACCGCCGTATAGAGGATCTGTGCCTCCACAAGATCCTGGAAAATGTGGCTTCCATAGGACAGTTCCGGATTATAGCCTGCGCTGGATTCAGCCACCTCGCATATGACTTCAAATTCACTGATATCGGCAAAGGTGGTCGGCACGCCAAGTTCCGGCGAAGATGTACCGATCCTGCCGGGGACGATCAGCATCATATGCTTTCCGGCACCGCGGTACTTCCAGTTGATGTTCCCGACCGCCTTTGCCACACTGTCTTTCTCATTGTAAGGCAGATTGTAATAGGCAGCCGGGTCAACATAGACGATCATATCCAGCGGTACTTCCCGCGAAAGCCCCATCGAAGCATTTTCAAGATCCATCAGGATCCGTTCCGGGGGCAGTGTATCCGGAATGAAGACTTCTCCTGTATCCCGAAAGACCTGCAGCGGCCTGCACTGAAGCAGGTTGATCATGTATTCACCGGTTCCGTCCAGGTTCAGGGTAAACTCAATATCGACCGGCTGCTGATACTCTGCCTGGATCGTTTGCATCATCTCCTGAAGCTGACGCATCATCTCCCGGTTGTTCACAAGTCCCTTGCATGAAATGAACCTGACAGACCGGGAGCGGCCGAGTTCCCCAAGCCGTTGTTCGGCCTCAAAATCATGCTCCAGCAGTGCATTGCAAAGGAAACGGGGCAGTTTGTTCTCAATCTGATCCGGCGTGATCTGTTCCAGTCTCTTTTTATCCTTGTTGACCACCTCCAGCTTCCGTTGGGAAAACTGGTGCTTCTCTGAGATGGTAGTGGCTGTCGTGGCTTCCGGGCGGTCCAGATTGACCAGGCGCGGATAGGAGCCTTCCGTCCGGTCGACAGCGCAGGTGCCCAGTCCCATGACCAGGCGCAGCATCCCGGCTTCAGGATCCAGGCTTGGCAGGAAACGGTATGGGCTGTAGGAGTAGCCGACGCCAGCCGCGCAGGGCATGTAATACTGGTCATAATGGGAACCGGATACGCGCTGCACCAGCAGCGCCATCTGTTCATCGCGGCCGGCAAGGTTCCGCCGCTTGCGGTAGTCCAGGGCAGAGAGACTCATGGAGCTAGCGTAGACCTGTCGGATCGCGTTCTCGAATTCTTCCAGCCGTTCCTCCAGCGTTCCGGTGTTTGCGCAGAATACAGACTCATATTTCCCAGCGAACGCGTTCCCGAACCCGTCCTCCAGAATACTGCTGGACCGGACAATGATCGGATCCTGACCGTAGTATTCCAGAAGGAAAGAAAAACGCCTTTTCATATTTTCTGAGAAGCTGCCGGACAGCAGATGCTCCGAGAAGATCTCCGCCAGAGAAAAGTATTCTTCATCAGTGCGCTGGCGGACCCGGAGATCCCATAAACCGTTTTCAACAATGTATGAGTAATAGACATCTGAACCGATGAACCAGGAATCGTGTGGTTCTATCACCTCAAAAAGATCCGGGCGTTTGTTCTCAATGATCTTGCGGGCAAGGAGCATCCCGCAGGCTTTTCCTCCGATCATGCCGGTACCGATCATGTGGTCGCGCACATAGAAATAGTCCTCCGGCCCGAAATGCTTCCTGACCATGACCCGCATCTTTTCGTCCCGGGTCATCATGATCCCGCACATGCGGTCACAGGCGTCGGTTACATCCATCCCCGCCTCGTACATCTGTCTGGTCAGATTAAAGAACCGGTCCCAGGCGTCTGTGCTCTGTTCGCTGCCGGGCCGCTGCTGCCGGTTCATCACCTGATAAAACCGGCTTGCGCGGATCCCGTCCAGCAGCGGCCGGAAGGATCCGGTCTCCGGGTTAAACAGATGCGGCAGGAACATAGTCTCGGAATTCCGGTTCCAGACCTTCTCCGGACGCACATAAACTGCCTTTCCTTCGGAATAGACGTCCAGAAAAAGCTGAGTCGTATCCTGGATTCTGACCGTGGACGCAAGAGAATGTCTGCCCCTGATCAGAGGAAAGAACGCAACCGTGTCCAGCCGGAACAGGAAGGGGCAGGTCACACGGAAAAAGTTCCCCATCATCAGGTCCGTAGCCCAGGCTGTGGGCAGCTCAGAAAGACAGTCGAAAACATAGAATGCGTCATATCCTTCTTCGGCGATCAGGTTGTGAATGGCTACCGAAAAGGTTTCGAACCGGTGTGACAGTTCGATACGCACCGTTTTGATCTCAGGGCGGCCTTCAATGATAGGCGGATGAGAAGCGAACCGGACATAAATGATATTGCGATGATCTTTGACAGCCTGTTCCAGATACGGATCTACGAACAGGTGAAATTCATCCAGACTGGAGACACGCCATACCACGTTATCTCCCAGCCGGATATTATCAAGTGCCTTATCCATCTCCGGAATCCCGGACAGGATCCGTTCGAATGATGCCATGGCGCACCTCCCATTTATAACTCGTGTATCCGGGGCTTTCTGCCCCGGATACACGGATTACCTTAAGCTTTCTGATGATTTACAGTAACGTTTATTCCACATCCTGCAGCGCCGCGTGTCCCTCTTCTCCGGTGCGGATTTTGACGACCCTGGTTACCGGATAGACGAATATCTTGCCATCTCCGATATGACCGGTATACAGTGTCTTCTTCGCGACGGCAATCACGTCATCCACCGGAATGGCGCTGACGACTACTTCTAGCTTGACCTTGGGCAGCAGCGTCGCATCGATTTCTACGCCGCGGTATCGCTCCCCGGCGCCTTTCTGTATACCGCAGCCCATCACCTGAGTTACGGTCATACCGGTGACGCCCAGATCGTTCATGGCTCGCTTGAGGGCATCATATCTGGACAGCTTCGCAATAATGACTACTTTCGAAATACCTGTATCCACAGCAGGGATACCTGCTCCGTCCGCACGCATCACCGGAACGGCAGCGCTGCGTTTTGCTTCGGAGGCTTCATCATAGCTGTCGGTTCCCAGGTTTGTGTTCTCATTGACGCTCATCATCATCGTAGTGGAGATATCCATGATAGAGAAGCCTGCGTATGCGGAAGGAAGACCATGTTCCGAAGAGTCAAGACCCATCAGCTCTTCTTCCTCTGTCACCCGCAGTCCGACAGTCGCCTTGATGATCGAGAACGCAATAAATATCGTCACTACAGTCCAGGCTGCGGTGATGCACATACCGGCCAGCTGTATGCCCAGCTGCGCAAAACCGCCGCCATAGAAGAGGCCTTCACGGATCCCCGCCACCGCAAAACCCGGTGCCGTTTCTGTCGCGAACAGGCCGACCGCAATTGTGCCCCAGATTCCGTTGAACATGTGGACCGCCACAGCGCCGACCGGGTCATCCACATGGGTTACATGGTCATTGAACCACACGCCAAACACCACCAGCAGGCCGGATATGGCACCGATGATGGCCGCACCCGCACAGTCTGTCACATCACAGGGCGCCGTAATGGCCACAAGGCCCGCGAGAGACGCATTCAGACACAGAGAAACATCCGGCTTCCCATATTTGATCCAGGTGAAGATCATACAAACAACCGTTGCCACAGCAGGCGCTACCGTCGTTGTGAGGAAAACTGATCCAAGGGTAGATATGTCTGTTGCCGCGGCTCCGTTGAAACCGTACCAGCCGACCCAGAGAATAAACACGCCCAGCGCGGCGATGACCAGGTTGTGGCCCGGAAAAGCGTTGACATTGGTGACTTTTCCGTTTCTGTCCTTTTCGAACTTGCCGATTCTGGGCCCAAGCATCCAGGCACCGATGAAGGCGCAGATGCCGCCGACCATATGAATACAGTTGGAACCAGCGTAATCATGGAAACCCCACTGCGTCAGAAAACCGCCGCCCCAGGTCCAGTGTGCCTCGATCGGATAGATCACGGCGGAGATGATGGCAGAGTAAAGGCAGTAGCTGGAGAATTTTGTCCTCTCTGCCATGGATCCTGAAACGATCGTTGCTGTCGTTGCGCAGAATACCAGGTTGAAGACAAAAGCAGAGTAATCGAATGAGCCGTAGTGCGTGAACACATCAAAGCTGAAGCCCCCGGCAAAGCCGTTCAGGATGTTCTGGCCGAGCATCAGGGATGCGCCGCAGATAAACCACATCACGGTTCCGATACAGAAATCCATCAGGTTTTTCATGATAATGTTTCCTGCATTCTTCGCCCTGGTAAAACCCGCCTCGCACATGGCGAATCCTGCTTGCATCCAGAACACAAACGCGGCGCCGATCAGAAACCAGACCGCAAATATCTCTCCATCCAATGCCTTCATAATCTCCGGTGTCATAATGAAACCTCCTTCGTCCTGACTTGGTGTTTTTACTGTGCCGCTCCTGAAGCTTTCAGGCAGGTAAGTCTTCAGGCAAGCAAACGTCCAGGCAAGTAAGC
>CADCOP010000176.1 GCA_902803065.1 uncultured Lachnospiraceae bacterium
CTGTCTCGGTTTCCGTTTCTGTCTCGGTGTGCGCCTCAGTCACGACCTCAGTTTCCGTTTCAGTTTCTGTCTGTACTTCGGTCATTTCTGTCTGAGTTTCCGGAGTTTTTGCTTCTGTCTGCTTTTCCGTCTGAGTTTCAGGAGTTTTTGCTTCTGTCTGCTTTTCTGTTTCTGTCTCAGGTTTTGTTTCTGTTTCCGCGCCTGATCCGCTCCCGTTTTCAGGATTGTCGATTTTTATATCCGTACCGGATACTCCCCCGGACTGCTCAGCTGACGCAGATGTTTCTGTCTGAGCCGAAGCATTCTCATCCCGGCTCATCCGGATGCTGTTATATACATTTACACCTGTCACGATCAGCCATATACCGAGAATCACTCCCGCCAGCAGCATGATATACCTCAGATTATCAGACAGCCATTCTCTGAATGAATTCATTCTTTTTCACTCTCCAAACATTATGATGCCGGGGTCAAAGGCCTTTGCCCCGGCTGATGTCTTCTGGTACCAGGGATTACTTCGAGTTTACCATGTAATCCGCATCCGTTTATATTCGTTTGCTCATTGTTTTCTTAAATCTTTCTGATATTTAACAGGCTTGTTCGAAAGCTTATCTGTCAGAGCTGAGAATATCCGCTGCGCTGAAGAAAGATGTAAAGTAATTATAGGCGTACTGAAGCGCATACCCATCAATGAATCTCCGGGTCTGGCGCATGTACATCTCGTGCATTTCCGTAAAATCTTTCTCGCTCCAGAGTCCGCACATATAGCTGAAGCCTTCGTCGATCATGTAATCCATCTGTTCGCTCCCGTCCTGGATCTCCGCCCCGTAGGGATAGAAAATAATATCCACATCGCCGGTAAGCGTTCCGACTTCATCCTGCCAGCTGCCTATATCCGCTTTCAGGTCTTCGAGAGTCATCTCATTCATGTAAGCGTGATTATAACCGGCACATGCGATCAGCCAGCCTGTTTTTTTCAGCTGATCCGCTATTGCGGAGACAGTCTGTTTTGCCTCATCGGAAGACTGAAGCACATCTCCTTCCACGTCATAGCCGAACACATCCCCGGATCCCGAAAGGGATACGATTCCCTTCGCTCCCCTGTAGGAGAAATCCGGATGCTCCTCCACAAACGCATCCAGTACAGGAACCAGGTCATAATCACCCTTCAGGTCATGACCGTCGGAATCCGTGTATCTGGCTTTGACATTTCCTTCCTCGTCCAGAACAAGGCCCGTTGCGATGCCGTCGCCATTCCGTATGCCTGAGTAATCCAGGTTATCCTGTGAGATGATCACAGGGGTCTTCCCTGCAGGAAGCATAAGTTCCTGTTTCTCCAGCATAGTCACGCCCCGGCCGTCTGTTGTCTTCCTTGCTACATCATGAATATCAACAAGTACATAATTTTTTTCATAGAGGGCATTGAGGATGCCTTCAAATTCCGGCACTGTGATCATAGTGGATTCATATTCCGATATCCTGTCATTGTCCTTGAAAGCTCTCCCGGAATCTGCAATGAGGATGGGGAAGCACAGATGCGGAACATCCCCCGTATAAGGAACCAGGGCGTTCTTTTCGCTCTCATACTCAGCGATCTTCTCGTCAATGCGTGCTTGTGTCAGCTCATTTGCTTCGATCCTCTGCAGATACATGATTGCTTCATCATACATGTATGAAGCAGCGTATCTGTCTGCAGCGCTGAGCTGTTCCTGAAATGTACTCTCTGCTGCCTCTTCGGATTCTCTCTGTTCCCGTTCCGCTTTCATCTTAGGAGATTCCACCGGCTCATTGTTCTCATATAATCCGAGTGTTCCTATACTCTCAGCAACCTGGCTGTTGATCGTTTCCCTGCTGCAGCCGGACAGAAGCGCTGCCAGCAGAAACGATGCCAGCAGGCATCCGGTCATGCTCCGTTTATTTTTCATATACAATTATTCTCCCAGATCGTTGTTATCCACACATCTGCATGGATGACCTTATTATATCTTTGAAGCATTCAAATCACAAGAGCAAACCTCATGAAAAACCCGCCGCGCGGGCATCTCATGTGCCTTTGCAGCGGGTTCATTCCCCTATCAGGAAGCCCGGAATGCCGGATTATTTTTTGATCCTGATCTTATAAACAGTGCTCCAGGAGCTGTAGACCTTCTTTCCGTCAATGGTCACCCATCCCCTGACCCGGAAGCGGTATGTCGTTTTCAGCTTCAGACCGCTGAAACGGACTTCTGCGGTCTTTCCGCCTTCGAGCTCTGCTGTCACAGTGGATGCTGACGTGAATTTGGCGGCGTCCGTATACTGGACCTCATATCCTTCCGGCATGCTCTTAGATGTCACCTTCAGGTATGCCGTTCCGCCGCTCAGGTTCTTTTTCACGGATGCCACCGGCTGTGTCGGCTTGATCGTGATGCGGACTGTCTTTACAGCAGGCTGGTAATTGGAAGTACCTGCTGCTTTAATGGTGATTGTAACGGTGCCTGCCTTTTTCAGTTTCAGCTTCGTCTTTGATACCGCTGCGATCGTCTTATCCGAAGAGACAAGCGTGATGCGTCCCTTTGACTTGATGCGAAGATCCACGGCTGTTGTCACGAATTTGAAAGCCGTTTTCCCGACTGTGATCGTCTGCGGCGCTTTTGTGATCGTAAACTGTTTTGTGACGGTTCCCGTATAATCCCCGATGCCTTTGACCGTTATGGTCGCTGTTCCGGCACTGCGGTTATTCTTGTAGGATACGGTATAGTCTGTCTTGTGTGTCAGCTTTTTTGTCCCGTCCATGATGGTGAGCGCCGGTTTTTTGTACTTACCATTATAAACATACGATGTCTGCGGAAGGGTGATGGTACATGCGGAAATCTTTTTGAGATTGCTCTCTGAGAGCTTTCCGGCCTTGCTGTATTTTTTCCAGAATGTATTGCTTGCGACATTTCCCCGGTATATGGAAACAGATGCCTTGTTTGCCGGGCGCTCAAATTCATAGCACCAGTCGTATCCGGCAGCATAAGCTCCGGCAGATGTATTCGGCACTTTCTTCATGTTTGCCAGAAGGCCGGTAAGGTCCTTCTTGAGTTCATACTCGAGGAAAGCCATCTGTCCTTCGGCCGTATTATACTTGAGGTTATGCTTGCTGCAGTAGCTGACAAGGTTGGTACGCCTCTGGCCTGCCCACTGGCAGAGACCGTAAGCACCGC